>NZ_JBIAZN010000013.1:0-246542 GCF_042899225.1 Streptomyces sp. NPDC000134 | reverse complement strand
ATCTGGCAGCCGGACGCGGTCAGTTCGGCGATCTGCTGGAGGGTGGCGCCGATGTCCGACGTACGCGTCGTCGTCATCGACTGCACCGACACCGGCGCGTCTCCGCCCACCGCCACGGAGCCGACCTGGATCTGCCGGCTCTTCCGGCGCTCGGCGAGCTTGGTCGGGACGGACGGCATGCCGAGAGAAATCGCAGTCATCTGCTGTGCAACCCCAAGTCGTGGATCAAATCCGGTCCCGTCAGCAGGCGGGCTCCGGGCTTCGAGATTACGGCACGGGGGTCCGCCTGAGCACATCACACCGACAATCGCACCCCGCGCGGTGGTGGCCCGCGGGACGGGCCTGCCGGGCCACCGTGAATGCGCGGTGGCTAGGAGATGCGCACCGGGTTGACGACGTCCGCTACCAGGACGAGCAGGGTGAAGCAGACGAAGATGCCCGCGACCACGTAGGCGACCGGCATGAGCTTCGCCACGTCGAACGGGCCGGGGTCCGGGCGGCGCAGCACCTTGGCGACGTTGCGGCGCAGCGACTCCCACAGGGCGCCCGCGATGTGGCCGCCGTCCAGGGGCAGCAGGGGGAGCATGTTGAACAGGAACAGGGAGAGGTTGAAGCCGGCGACCAGCATCACGGCCATGGCCAGTTGCTGGGTGGGCGGGATGTCCAGGGTGAAGATCTCGCCGCCGACGCGGGCGGCGCCGACGACGCCCATCGGGGAGTCGGCCTCGCGGGGGCCGTCGCCGAACGCGGCGTCCCAGAGGGCGGGGATCTTGCCGGGGAGAGCGGCGAGGGAGTCGACGGCGTCGCCGATCCGGTCGCCCATCCACGTCACGGAGTCGCCGAAGTCCTGTTTGACGATGCCGGTGGCGGCGCTGAAGCCGAGGAAGCCGGCGGTGACGTACTCGCCCTGGACGTAGCCGCCGCTGCCGTCCTTCTTGGCGACCTGGTTGGTGGCGATCTTCGCGTGCAGGGTGAGCCGCTCGCCGTCGCGGTCGACGACGATCGGCACCTCCTTGCCGGGGTTGGCGCGGATCAGGTCGGAGAGGCGGTCCCACTGGTCGGTGCGGACGCCGTCGAAGGCGACGATCTCGTCACCGGCGCGGAGTCCGGCGGCGGCGGCCGGGGAGGGCGCGTCGGCCTTGGTGCACTTGTCGCGGTTCTCGCTCTGGGAGATCACGCACTGGGAGACCGAGCTGACGGTGGTGGTCTGCTGGGAGATGCCGAAGCCCATCAGCACGATGAGGAACAGCGCGACCGCGAGGACCAGGTTCATGAACGGGCCCGCGAACATCACGATGACCCGTTTCCACGGCTTGCGGGTGTAGAAGAGGCGTTCGTCGTCGCCGGGTCGGAGTTCCTCGAAGGCCGCCGAGCGGGCGTCCTCGATCATGCCGCGCCAGGGGGAGGTGGAGCGGGACTCTATGCGGCCGTCCGGGCCGGGCGGGAACATGCCGATCATGCGGATGTAGCCGCCGAACGGGATCGCCTTGACGCCGTACTCGGTCTCGCCCTTCTTCCGGGAGAAGATCGTCGGGCCGAAGCCGACCATGTACTGCGGGACGCGGATGCCGAACAGCTTGGCGGTGGACAGGTGGCCCAGCTCGTGCCAGGCGATGGAGAACAGCAGGCCGACCGCGAAGACGACTATGCCGAGGATGAACATCAGGGTCGTCATGCACGGGCCTCCGCCGTCTGTGCCGCCAGTTCCCGGGCCCGAGCGCGCGCCCAGGTCTCCGCTTCGAGGACGTCCGCGAGAGTCAGGGAAGTTCCCGTCGGCGGGGTGCCGTGCTCGTCGACCACCCGGGTGACGGTCTCCATGATGCCGAGATACGGCAGCGCGCCGGCGCGGAACGCCTCCACGCACTCCTCATTGGCGGCATTGAACACCGCCGGGGCCGTTCCCGCGAGCTGCCCGACCCGCCGGGCCAGGTCCACCGAGGGGAAGGCGTCGTTGTCCAGGGGGAAGAACTCCCAGGTCGAGGCGGTGCTCCAGTCGAACGCGGGGGCCGCGTCGGGGACCCGCTCGGGCCAGCCGAGCCCGATGGCGATGGGGCCGCGCATGTCGGGGGGCGTGGCCTGGGCCAGCGTCGATCCGTCGGTGAACTCCACCATGGAGTGAACGTAGGACTGGGGGTGGACGACGACCTCGATGCGGTCGAAGGGGATGTCGTAGAGGAGGTGCGCCTCGATGACCTCCAGTCCCTTGTTGACCAGGGTCGCGGAGTTGATGGTGATCACCGGGCCCATCGCCCAGGTGGGGTGGGCGAGGGCGTCCTCGACGGTGACGGAGGCGAGCTGCTGTCTGGTCCGGCCGCGGAACGGGCCGCCGGAGGCGGTGACGACGAGCTTGCGCACATCGGCGCGGGTGCCGGCGGCCAGGGCCTGGAAGAGGGCGGCGTGCTCGGAGTCGACGGGGATGATCTGTCCGGGCTTGGCGAGGGCCTTGACCAGCGGGCCGCCCACGATGAGCGACTCCTTGTTGGCGAGCGCGAGGGTGCGGCCCGCCTCCAGGGCGGCCAGGGTCGGGGCGAGCCCGATGGAGCCGGTGATGCCGTTGAGCACGGTGTGGCAGTCGGAGGCGGCGAGCCGCGTGGCCGCGTCCGGGCCGGCGGCGATCTCGGGGAGCGGCTCCCCCGCGCCGTACTGCGCCCGGAGGGCCTCCCGCAGCGCCGGTACGACGTCCTCGCGGGCCACCGCCACGGTCCGCGCCCGCAGCCGGTACGCCTGCTCGGCGAGGAGGGCGACCCGGCCGCCGTTGGCGGACAGGCCGGTGACCCTGAAGCGGTCCGGGTTGCGCAGGACGAGATCGATGGCCTGGGTGCCGATGGACCCGGTGGAGCCGAGGATCACCACGTCCTTGGGGCCGTCGCCCGCCACGGGGTCGTAGACGAGGTGCGGGTCGGCGAGGGGGGCAGGGCTGTCGCTCATCCCCCCATTGTTGCCCCAACCGGCGCCGCGCAGGACAGCGCGTCCCGCACGCGGGTGGCGTGCCCGCCCGCGCGAGGGACACCCGGGGCGTGTCTCACCTGATGGGACGGTGCACGTTCTCCTTCGCGCTGGGGCCGGGGGTGGCGTCGGCGATCCAGGGGCCGTCGTCGGAGGGGTCGACGATGCCGTGTTCGAGCCAGGTGTAGGTGCCGGACAGGACGCCCTTGACGACCTTGCGGTCGAGGTCGTCGGTGTTGGTCCACAGGCGGCCGAAGAGTTCCTCGACGCGGACCCGGGACTGGCGGCAGAAGGCGTCGGCGAGCTGGTACGCCTCCCGGCCGTGGTCGTCGCGGGAGCGCAGCAGTTCGGCGCGGACGCAGGCGGCGCTCATCGCGAAGAGTTCGGCGCCGATGTCGACGATCCGGCCGAGGAAGCCCTGTTTGGTCTCCATGCGGCCCTGCCAGCGGGACATGGCGTAGAAGGTGGAGCGGGCCAGTCTGCGGGCGGCGCGCTCGACGTAGCGCAGGTGCCCGGAGAGGTCGACCTCGCGTCTGAACTGCCCGTACGAGCCGGGGAGCTGCCCCGCTCCCGCGACCAGTCTCGGCAGCCACTTGGCGTAGAAGACGCCGGCCTGGGCGCCCGCCTTCGCCTTGTCCTGGAGGGACTTGTCCGGGTCGATCAGGTCGCCGGCCACCGAGAGGTGGGCGTCGACGGCCTCCCGGGCGATGAGCAGGTGCATGATCTCGGTGGAGCCCTCAAAGATGCGGTTGATGCGCAGGTCGCGCAGGATCTGCTCGGCGGGGACCGCGCGCTCGCCGCGGGCGGCGAGGGAGGCGGCGGTCTCGAAGCCGCGTCCGCCGCGGATCTGGACCAGTTCGTCGGCCATCAGCCAGGCCATCTCGGAGCCGTAGAGCTTGGCGAGGGCGGCCTCGATGCGGATGTCGTTGCGGTCCTCGTCGGCCATCTGGGAGGACAGGTCGAGGACGGCCTCCAGGGCGAAGGTGGTGGCGGCGATGAAGCTGATCTTGGAGCCGACGGCCTCGTGGAAGGCGACCGGCTTGCCCCACTGCTCGCGGGCCGCCGACCACTCGCGGGCGGTCTTCAGGCACCACTTGCCGGCGCCGACGCACATCGCGGGCAGCGAGAGGCGGCCGGTGTTGAGGGTGGTCAGGGCGATCTTGAGGCCGGCGCCCTCGGGGCCGATGCGGTGCGCGGCGGGGACCCGGACGCGGTGGAGGCGGGTGACGCCGTTCTCCAGGCCGCGCAGGCCCATGAAGGCGTTGCGGTGCTCCACCGTGACGCCCTCGGCGGCGGTCTCGACGACGAAGGCGGTGATGCCGCCCCGGTGGCCCTCGGACTTCGGGACGCGGGCCATGACGACCAGCAGGTCGGCGATGACGCCGTTGGTGGTCCACAGCTTCACGCCGTCCAGGACGTAGTCGTCGCCGTCGGGGACGGCGGTGGTGGCCAGGCGGGCCGGGTCGGAGCCGACGTCCGGTTCGGTCAGCAGGAAGGCGGAGATGTCGGTGCGGGCGCAGCGCGGCAGGAAGGTGTCCTTCTGCTCCTGGGTGCCGAACCGCTTCAGCGGCTGCGGCACGCCGATCGACTGGTGCGCGGAGAGCAGCGCGCCGATCGCGGGGCTCGCGGAACCGACCAGGGCGAGGGCCTTGTTGTAGTACACCTGGGTCAGGCCGAGGCCGCCGTACTTGGTGTCGATCTTCATGCCGAAGGCGCCCAGCTCCTTCAGGCCGGTGATCACCTCGTCGGGGATGCGGGCGTCGCGTTCGATCACGGACCCGTCGACGGCGGTCTCGCAGAAGTCGCGCAGCCTGGCGAGGAACTCCTCGCCGCGCGAGCGGTCCTCGGCGGCCGGGAGCGGATGGGGGTGGATGAGGTCGAGGCGGAAGCGCCCGAGGAACAGCTCCTTGGCGAAGCTGGGCTTGCGCCAGTGCTGTTCCCGGGCGTCCTCCGCCACCTGCCGGGCCTCGCGTTCGGTGACGGCGGGCCGGGAGGAGGGGGTGGCTGGGGCGGACATGAGGGTCACCTCGCCGCGTATCGGTATCAAATCGGGAATGTACGGTACTGATCGGTGCTACCGGATCGTTCGTACCCGATCCGGGGCGGCCCGGCCACCCTTCGTGCGACCGTTCGGCCGATGAACGCGGCGCGGGCGGCGGGGAAACGGGCGGGGAAGAAGACTGTCGAAGCGCTTCGACGGAGTATGGACACCCACCCCCGCTGAAGCTACTGTCAGACCACTCTCACCCGCCCGCAGTCCGCCTTACGCGCCTGTCGAAGCGCTTCACACACTTTGGAGAGCTGGATGGTCACTCTTGCCGAGGTCGCCCAGCACGCCGGAGTCTCGGCGAGCACGGTGAGCTATGTCCTCAGCGGCAAGCGGTCCATCTCCCGCACCACCCGGCAGCGGGTGGAGGAAAGTATCCGCCAGCTCGGCTACCACCCCAACGCCGGTGCCCGCGCCCTGGCCAGCAGCCGGTCCAACATCGTCGCGCTGATGATCCCGCTGCGCACGGACATGTACGTGCCGGTGATGATGGAGATCGCCATCGCGGTCGCCACCGCCGCGCGGGGCCACGGGTACGACGTGCTGCTGCTCACCGGCGAGGAGGGGCCCGACGCGGTGCGCCGGGTCACGGGCAGCGGGCTGGCCGACGCGATGATCGTGATGGACGTCGAACTCCACGACGAGCGGCTGCCGTTGCTGCGCGGCACCGACCGGCCGTCGGTGCTGATCGGGCTGCCCGCCGACGCCTCCGGGCTGACCTGCGTCGACCTCGACTTCCGGGCGACCGGCGCGCTCTGCGTGGAGCACCTCGCCTCGCTCGGCCACCGCGACCTCGCGGTCATAGGCGAGGCGCCGGGGGTGTACGAGCGGCACACCGGGTTCGCCGAGCGCACCCTGGAGGGGCTGCGCGGCCGGGCCCGGGAGCTGGGGGTGCGGCTGCTGCACCGGCCGTGCGAGGGCGGGTACGACGCGATGGCGCTGACGCTGGCCCGGATCTTCGACGAGCGGCCGGGCACCTCCGGGTTCGTGGTGCAGAACGAGGCGGCGGTCGAGCCGCTGCTCGCCCTGCTGCGGCAGCAGGGCCGGGCGGTGCCGGAGGACGTGTCGGTGGTCGCGATCTGCCCGGAACAGGTCGCCGTGCAGGCGTCGGTGCGGCTGACCTCCGTCGCCATCCCCGCGCAGGAGATGGGGCGGCGCGCCGTCGAGCAGCTCGTCGCCAAGCTCGACGGGCGCGGCAGCGACGAGGTGGTGCTGCTGGCGCCGGAGCTGACGGTCCGGGCGAGTTCGGGGCCGGCACCGCAGGCGTAGCGGGCCGGCCCCGGCCCCGGGGCGGGCTGCGGTCAGCCGCCGCTCACCGTCAGGTTGTTGGTGGTGAAGTCCAGGCCGCCGGAGGAGGACGTGATCTCGTAGCCGAACTGCACGTCGCCGATGGTCTCGTTGCCGATCCAGCCCTTGGTGTCCTTGATCCACTTCAGGATCGGCAGGATGTTCACCGTGCCGGCGGTCGAGTCGGAGGTGCGCAGGAACGAGTAGACCTCGTTGGCGCCGTTGTTGCCCTTGTAGACGTTCCAGGTGTGGCCGCCGAGGCTGACGGTGCCCTGGGAGGTGCCGAGCGGGCCGACGGCGCCGTTGTAGTTGACCCAGAGCATGATCTCGTGGTCGTAGTCGGTGTCCCAGATGTCGTACGAGGTGTTGTACGCGCCCGCGGCCGGGACCGTGACGTTGTAGCTGCTGCTGAGCGAGGTCAGCGAGGTGATCGGCTTGTTGATCACCTTCTTGGCGTTGGGGTAGGACTTGATGCCGCCGGTGTTCGGGTGGTTGGCCCAGACGCCCCAGTTGGTGCCGGAGTTGGCCCAGACGCACTGGCTGCCGGCGCCGGAACCCCAGATGTTGTTGTAGAGGGTGTAGCCGTTCAGGGTGGTGTTGCCCCACTGGTCGCAGGTGTTCCAGACGGCGGCCTGGGCGGGGGCGGAGGCGAGGCCGACGGTGGCGCCGAGGGCGAGGGCGGGTGCCAGGAGGGCCTTGGTCAGGGTGCTCAGGGTGCGGGGTGCCATGGGATTCCTTCCCTGGGTGGGGGGAGTTGCGAGGGGGACCGCGTCGTGAGGCGGATGACGCGGGTCTCTCCGGCGGTCAGGTCGAGCGGTCCGGCGCCGGAGGGAGTACGCAGGTCCACGCGGAGGGTGCGGGCGGGACGCAGGACGGCCGTGGCGGTGCCGTCGGCCGTCCAGGCGAGGTCGACCGCGGCCCCGAACCGGGTGCGCACGCCCGTCAGCTCGCCGGCCGGGAGCCGGGCGGGCAGCGCGGGCAGCAGGACCAGGCGGCCGGGGGTGGACTGCACGAGCATCTCGATGAGCACGGCCGGGAGGGTGTGCGCGGCGTCCGCGTTGTAGACGTCGCGGTGGGGGTAGTGGGCGCTCATCAGCGAGGCGTGGAAGTAGTCGCCGCCCAGCACCCGGCCGAGGGCGTCGGCGACCCGGCCGGCGTCCCGGAGCCGGGCGGCGACCAGGGCGTGGTGCAGATGGCCGTGGGCGGAGTCGTTCTCCGGGCCGCGCAGTTCCAGCGCCCGGTGGGCGGCGCGGGCGAGGTCCGGGGTGTCGTAGGGGTTGATCTCGTCCAGCGGCCAGACGCCGTAGAGGTGGCTGAGGTGACGGTGGTCGTAGCGGTCGTCGAGGCCGGGGTGGGCCCACTCGGCGAGGGCGCCGTCGGCGTTGATCCGGTGCGGTGGGAGGCGGTCGGCGAGCGCGCGCCAGCGGGTGGCGTGCTCGGGGTGGTGGTCGGCGGCGGTCCGCAGGGCGTGCCGGGCGGCGGACAGGTCCATCGCCGCGTCGATCGCGCCCCAGCTCGCGTTCGCGGGCCGGTTCTCGGGCGAGTAGGACGGCACGATGTGCACCCGGCCGTCCAGGTCGGTGCGGGTGAGGAAGTCCTCGTAGAACAGGGCGGTCTCGGCCAGCACGGCGAGGGTGCGCGGGTCGCGTTCGCCACGGGTCTCGTCGTGGTCGAGGAGCGGCTTGAGCAGCCAGTCGGCGCCCGCGGTCCACAGGTGCAGGGGGTACTCGCGGCTGAAGTGGTACGTGTGCCCGGACTCGCCGTCGGTGTGCGAGGGCGCGGCCACGCCCCGGGTGCCGAAGATCTCGCGGGCGTTGTCCCGCCAGTGGGGCACCTGGCGGTGGACGAGCGCGGCCAGCGCCTCGGTGACCTCAGGGAGATCGGCGGCGGCGGCGGAGGCGGTCTGGAGGTTGAGGTTGGCGTTGGTGGTGAACGCCCCCGACCAGGCGGTGTCCCAGTCGCCGGTCCACAGGCCGGTCAGCCGGGGCGGCAGCAGTCCGCTGGCCGACAGCAGGTGGTAGCGGCCGGCCGCGAACAGCCGCTCCAGCAGGGCCGGGCTGTGCGGCCGGGTGAGCAGCTCCGAGCCCGGCAGGGCGCGTTCGGCGGGGTCGGCGGCGAGGTCGAGGGTGACCCTCCGGTAGGCGGTGCGGTGCGCGGCGAGGTGGCGGCCGAGCAGGCCCTCGTAGCCGTCGGCGGCCAGCTCGCGCAGGGCGCGGGCCTCCCCGGTGACGTCCAGCTCGCCGGTGTGGCGGCGCACCCGGGTCAGCAGCAGCACCTCGGCGGCGTCCTCGACGCGCACGCCCGGGGGCGTCAGCGTCGTGGTGCCGCCGGTGACGACGGCCACGGTGACGCCGGTGCAGGCGAGGTCGCCGCCGGGGTAGCGGGCCCGCAGGCTGAGCAGGGCGCCGTCGGGGGTGCGGACGGTGCCGTGGCCGACGCCCAGGCCGGGCGGGGCGCCGGGCAGCCGGTGGTCCAGGGCGAGGCTCAGGGTCAGGCGGGTGGCGGTGACCCGCTGGACGATCACGTCGTCGGCGCGGGAGACGAAGACCCGGCTGGTCCAGTCGGCGCGGGCGGCGACGGTCTCGCCGGTGGCGAAGTCGACCTCGCGGCGGTAGCCGTGCCCGGCCTCGGGCGGCCGGTCCAGGCGCATCTGGAAGGCGGGGTGGAAGGGCCGGACCCAGCGCAGCGGGCGGCCGTCGGTGAACTCCTCGGCGGCCGTGCTCTCGCCCGCGAGCAGCCGGTCCTGGAGCGCGGGCAGCGCCTCGGCGAGCCGCGGCGGGCGCCGG
Organism: Streptomyces sp. NPDC000134; assembly: GCF_042899225.1. NCBI lineage: Bacteria > Bacillati > Actinomycetota > Actinomycetes > Kitasatosporales > Streptomycetaceae > Streptomyces > Streptomyces sp. NPDC000134. The sequence goes on along the minus strand of NZ_JBIAZN010000013.1, from coordinate 237,476 downwards.
TCGTCGTCGCCGCCGTCCGGGCGTACCAGGGTGTGGTGGGTGACGACGACCCGGTCGGCGTGCGGGTCCCCGTACACCAGGACACCGTGCCGTCCGTTGCCCGCGAGGAAGGCGTCCTCCCAGCGGGCGGCGGGGCGCGGCTCCCAGGTGCCGTGGACGGGGGCGGCCGGGGTCATGCGACCCGCCCCGCCGGCTTCAGCACCGCCGCCGCGTACCGGCCCAGCGTGACGCGGTCGGTGACCGGGGACCCGGTCAGCAGGTCGCGGTGGGTGCCGGGGACCTCGACGGTCACCGGGTCGCGGCCGTGGTGGAGCAGGAACAGCAGGTCACCGCGGCGTACCGCCTCCACGCCGGCCGGCAGCCCGGCGAGCACCGGACGGACCCCGGCGCCGGCCGCGATCCGGGTGAGCAGGCCGCGCAGCGCCCCGGGGGTCGGGAGCGTCGACAGGTACCAGGCGCGGCCCTTGCGCAGCAGCGCGGGCAGGCCGTCCAGTTCGCCGCCCCGGTAGGCGACGGTCTCCTGCGCGGTGCCGTCGGGCTCGATCTCCTCCGACCAGAGCGTGCCGTCGAAGCCGTCGCAGGGGGCGGTCTCCCCCGGCTCCAGCGGCCACCACTCGTGCAGGACGCGGATGCCGAACAGCTCGCGCAGCCGGGGGTCCATGCCGCCGGGCCGGATGCGGTCGTCCCTGTCGGCGACGCCGGTGAGGAAGCCGCAGACGAGGGTGCCGCCGCCGCGGACGTAGGCGAGGAGGTTGTCGACCGCGGTGTCGGTGAGCGCGTACATCTGGGGCACGACGACCATCCGGTACGGGGTGAGGTCGTGCTCGGGGTGGGCGAAGTCGGTGGTGAGGTGGGCCTCCCAGAGGGCGCGGTGCCAGGCGCGCAGCATGTCGGGGTGGCCGACCCGGTCGGAGGGGTGGGCCTCCTGGGCGGCGGCCCACCAGGCGTGCCAGTCGTGCAGGACGGCGACGCCGGCCGTCACCCGCTCCCCCGTCACCTCGGGCGACAGGGCGGCGAGTTCGGCGCCGAGCCGCCGGACCTCCTGGTACGTACGGCCCTCGGGGCCCGCGTGGCTCAGCATCGCGGAGTGGAACTTCTCGGCGCCCTGGCGGGACTGGCGCCACTGGAAGTAGCAGACGGCGTCCGCGCCGCGCGCCACCGCCTGGAGGGTCCACAGGCGGTTCAGGCCGCGCGGTTTGGGGTGGTTCACGGCCCGCCAGTTGACCGCGCCGGCCGCCTGCTCCATCAGCATCCAGGGGCCGCGCGCCTGCGACCGGGTGAGGTCCTGGACCAGGGCGCCCTCCTGGGCGCCGAGGGGGTCGCGCGGGTCGGGGTAGAGGTCGACGGAGACCACGTCCTCCTCCTCGGCCCAGCGCCAGCCGTCCTGGCCGAAGAAGAGCGGCATGAAGTTGGTGGTGACCGGGATGTGCGGGGTGTGGCGGCGGACGATGTCGCGTTCGGCGGTGTAACACTCCAGGAGCATGTCGGAGGTGAAGCGGCGGAAGTCCAGCACCTGGGCGGGGTTCTTCAGGTAGTGGACGCGGCCGGGCGGCAGCACCTCGGCCCAGTCGCCGTAGCCCTGGCTCCAGAAGGCGGTGCCCCAGGCGGTGTTGAGGGCGTCCAGGCCGCCGTAGCGGCGCCGCAGCCAGGCGCGGAAGCGGGCGGCGGCCTCCTCGCCGTGGTCGTAGGTGCAGTACTCGTTGTTGATGTGCCACAGGGTGAGGGCGGGGTGGGTGCCGTACCGGGCGGCGAGCGCCTCGGTGACGGCGGCGGCGTACCGGCGGTAGGTGGCGCTGGAGTGCGAGAAGTGCTGCCGGCCGCCCCACCGCTCGGTGCGGCCGTCCTCGTCGACGGGCAGCGTGTCGGGGTGCAGGTGTCCGAGCCAGGGCGGGGGCGAGGCGGTGGGCGTGGCCAGGACGACGCCGACGCCGTGCTCGTGCAGCAGGTCCATCAGCCGGTCCAGCCAGCCGAAGTCCCGTTCCCCGGGCCGGGGTTCCAGACGGGCCCAGGAGAACACCCCGACGGTGACCGTGTTGACCCCGGCGTCCTTCATCAGCCGGACGTCCTCGGCCCAGACCTCCTCGGGCCACTGCTCCGGGTTGTAGTCGCCGCCGAACAGCAGGCGGCCCCTGGTGACGTCCGCCAGGCCGGGCGCGCGTGCGTCCACTCAGCCCTTCACCGCCCCCGTCAGCATGCCCTTCTTGAAGTGCCGCTGCACGAACGGCGACAGCACCGCCACCGGCAGCAGCGCCATCACCATGACCGCCATCTGCACCGCGAGGCCGGACAGCTCCCCGGTCTTGATGGCCTGCCCGAGCCCGACCGGCGCCTCCTGCTTCTGCACCAACTGGATCATGACGTTCTGCAGCGGCATCATGTTCTGGTCGTTCAGGTACAGCGAGGCGTTGAACCAGGCGCTCCAGTACCCCACCGCGTAGAACAGCGTGATCACCGCGAGGACGGCCCGCGACAGCGGCATCACGATCTGCCACAGGATGCGGACGTCGCCCGCCCCGTCGATCCGGGCGCTGTCGATCAGTTCCTGCGAGATGCCCATGAAGAAGCCGCGCAGCACCAGGATGTTGAAGACGCTGACCGCGCTCGGCAGGATCAGCGCGAGATAGGTGTCCGTCAGCCCCAGCGACTGCACCAGCAGATACGTGGGGATGAGGCCGGCGCTGAAGAACATCGTGGCCAGCAGCAGCATCAGCACCCAGCGGTGCCCGAGCGAGCCGGTGCGGGACAGGCCGTAGGCGCACAGCACCGACACGCCCATGGAGAACAGGGTGCCGACCAGGGTGACGGCGACGCTGATGATCGCGGCGCGGGTGACCTGGCCGCCGCTGAGCAGTTCCTGGTAGGCGACGAAGGTGATGTCCTTGGGGATCATCACCAGTCCGCCGGCCTCGTCGATGGTCCTGCGCGAGGACAGGCTGGTGACGACGACGATCCACAGCGGGAAGAGGATCGCCAGGCAGGCCAGGGCCAGCACGAGTCCCTTGCCCGCGACCCCCGCCGGGCCGGGCTTCTCCTCCCAGGCCGGGCGGGGCGGGGCCGCCCAGCGCCCGGGGGTACGGGCGGGCTTGTCGATGACGGCGGTCACTTCTTGTACACCCCCTGCTCGCCCATGAGATGGGCCACCTTGTTCGCGGCCAGCACCAGGCCGATGCTGACCACGCCCTTGACCAGGCCCGCGGCGGCCGCGTAGCCGAAGTCCTGGTTGCGTACGCCGTTCCACCACACGAAGGTGTCCAGCACCTCCGCGGCGCCCGGTCCCACGGCGTCCCGCTGGAGCAGGATCTGCTCGAAGCCGACGGTGAGGGCGTCGCCGACGCGCAGCACCAGCAGCAGGGCGATCACCGGGCGCAGCGCGGGCAGCGTGACGTGCCACATCCGGCGCCAGCGGCCGGCCCCGTCCATCGCGGCGGCCTCGTACAGGTCCGGGGGGACGGAGGCGAGCGCGGCGAGGAAGACGATGATCCCCCAGCCGGCGTCCTTCCACACGCTCTGCGCGGTGATCAGGAACGCGAAGCTGCTCGGGTCGGTCATGATCTCCAGGCCGTCGTACCCGTGCTCGCGCAGCAACTGGGAGAGGATGCCCGCGCCGCCGAACAACTGCTGGAAGACGGCGATGACCAGCACCCAGGAGAAGAAGTGCGGCAGGTAGAGGATGGCCTGCGACACCGCCCGCACCCGGGGCCGGACCACGCTGTTGATGAGCAGCGCGAGCAGCACCGGAACGGGGAAGAACAGCAGGAGCTGGAGGAAGAACAGCACCAGCGTGTTCTGCACCGCGTTCCAGAACGCGGAGTCGGCGAAGATCCGCTCGAAGTTCTCCACGCCCACCCAGGGGCTGTGCAGGATGGAGACGATGCCGTTGTCGCTGATGTACGGGTCGTAGTCCTGGAAGGCGACCACGTTGCCGAGGATCGGCAGGTAGTTGAAGAGCAGGACCAGGCCCACGGCCGGCAGCGTCATCAGCAGCAGGACGCGGTCGCGGCGCCAGCGCAGTTTCCAGCTCAGCTTGCCGGACGGGGGCCCGCCCGGTTCACCGGGCTGCGCCGGGGGTTTCTCGGTCGTCTCGGCCTCGGCCCTGCTCCGAGGCACCGTGCTGTGCGACACGGCCGTTCTCCTTGCCTCGAATCCGGGTCAGCTCGCCGCCGAGCCGTTCTCGTCGAGCAGCTTCTTGTACCAGTCGCGGAGCTTGTCGCCGCCCTTGCTGCGCCACTCCGAGATCGCCTGCTGGACCTCGCCCATCTTCTTGCGGCCGCGGACGAAGTCGTCCTCCATCTGCTCGAAGTCGCTGGAGAGGTTGGCGTAGCGGGAGGGCTCGGTGATCTGCATCCCGTAGAACGAGGATTTCCGGGTGAAGGCGCCCATCCGCTGCTGCCACTCGACCTGGCCCTTGGCGACCTCGGGGAAGTCGGGGTGGGCGATGGTCGCGGCGGGGCTGGCCAGCATGACGTAGGCGTTCATCACGTCGATGTTGCCCTGGTCGGTCTTGGTGGGGACGCCGCCCTTGACGGTGTAGTGGGTGCCCTCCACGCCGTAGTTGGTCATCATGTATTCCTTGGTGCCGTACGGCGCGGCGGTCGCGTTGGCCGCGGCCAGCACGTCGCGGATCACCGACTCGGACGCCTTCTTGTTGACGAAGGCCCAGATGCCGGCGGGCTGTTCGGCCCAGAGCACGGGGTCGCCGCCGTCGTGGCCGAAGACGTCCATGCCCCAGACCTTGAACTCCGGGTTCTGGGTGGCCTGCTCGGCGGTGCGGCTCCACCACTGGCTGATGTTCTGGGCGTAGATCAGGAACTCGCCCTTGGCGAACTTCGGGCCGGGGTCGGTGGCCTGGCTCTTGCCCAGCTCGGCGTCGGGGTGGACGACGCCGGCCGCGAACAGCTTGCGGGTCCACTCCAGCGCTTCGAGGTACTCGTCGGTCTCGACGCGGTTGGTCATCTTGCCGTCGACCACGGTCCAGCCGAGCGGCTTCTCGTTGCCGGACATCACCCCGAACGCCTGGAAGGCGGTCCACTTCATGTCCAGGCAGGCCCAGCGCTTGGCCTTGGCGTTGGTGGCCTCCTTGGCCAGCGCCATGAACTCGTCGCAGGAGGCGGGGACCTCGTACCCCTCCTTCTCGAAGATGTCCTGCCGGTACAGGGGCACGATGCCGGTGACGTACGACTGCGGCTGCGGCAGGCCGCGCAGCTTGCCGCCGAAGATCGAGCGCTGCCAGGCGTCGGTCGGGACGGCGGCCAGGTTCGGGTACTCCTTGACCGCGTCGCCGGACAGATAGGGGCCGAGGTCGGCGAACTTGGAGATGATCGCGCTCGGTATCTTGCCGTTCAGGTTCCAGCTCGGGACGACCACCACGTCCGGGACGTCGCTGGAGGCGAGGACCGCGCCGAGCTTCTGCTCGTAGGTGTTGCCGTCCTGGTTCTGCCACTTGATGTCGACGCCGATCAGGTCGTTCATCGCCCGGTAGTAGGCGTTGTCCGACTTCGGCGGGGAGCCCCAGAACGGGGACATGATGGTGACCTGGCTGCCCTTGCCCAGCTTCTTGGGCACCGAGGTCTTCAGGCCGGTGAGGTCGAGCTTGCCGGTGAAGCCGATCGCCGAGCCGTTCTTCGCCGGGATGTCGGGCGTCACCACGTTGCTGGCCACATAGGCCGGCAGCAGCTTCTTGGCCTCCTTGCCCGCGGTGGTGCCCTCGCGCGAGCCGCCGTCCGATCCGCCGCAGGCGGTGAGCAGTGGCATCCCGCCCGCCACCGCGGCGGCGGCGACCGCCGACGAGGCGAGGAAACTTCTCCGGCTCGTCGCGGAGGAGGCGGAGGCGGCGTTCGGCGTCATTGCGTCAACCCTTCATGGCGCACCAGGACACCCGGCGGTGGCCGTCGGCTGCGGTGTCGTCGGCGGTGTCTTCAGTGGAACGGGCGGAGCTGGGAGTGGGACTCGCTGGAACTCGCTTAGCTGAAGCGGTCGTCGGAGGACTGCGCGGTCGGCGGCAGTTGTGCCTATGCGGCGCCCTCATAGTCGAAGCGCTTCGATGTTGCAGTGAGGTTAAGTGAACGTCTGGGGGTGCACAAGAGTCGCTCCGAAGATTCCTCGGATGTGTGGACCGCCGGAGGAGTGCCGTGTCGCGGCCGAAAGGGGGGTGCGGCACCGAAGGCGGCCCGGCACGACGTCTTGACACCCGACCAGGCCCCCACTGAGCATCGAAGCGCTTCGAAAGCGCCTGGCCGCACCATCGCAAGGGGAACCCGACGTGACCGCACCCGTACCGCCCGCCCCGCCGTTCCGCGATCCGCACCTGCCGTTCGCCGAACGCGTCGACGACCTGCTGTCGCGGCTCACCCCGGACGAGAAGACCGGGTTCCTGCACCAGTTCGCACCGCCCGTCGAACGCCTCGGCATCGCCGCCTTCCGCACCGGCCAGGAGGCCCTGCACGGAGTGGCGTGGATGGGCCCCGCGACGGTGTTTCCGCAGGCCGTGGGGTTGGGCGCGACCTGGAACGAGGACCTGGTGCGCCGGGTCGGCGAAGCGGTCTCGGCGGAGGCGCGGGCGATGCGCGCCCGCGACGAGCGGGTCGGCCTCAACGTCTGGTCGCCGACCGTGAACCTGCTCCGCCACCCCCTGTGGGGCCGCAACGAGGAGGGGTACTCCGAGGACCCGCGGCTCACCTCCGCCATCGCCACCGCCTACACCCGGGGTCTGCGGGGCAGTCATCCGATCTACTGGCGTACCGCGCCCGTCCTGAAGCACTGGCTGGCCCACAACAACGAGACCGCCCGGGACACCACGTCCTCCTCCGTCCGCCCCCGCGTGCTGCACGAGTACGACCTGGCGGCGTTCCGCGCGACGGTCGAGGCGGGCGCGGTCGCCGGGGTGATGCCGGCCTACAACCTGGTCAACGGCCGCCCCAACCACGTCTCCCCCTACCTGTCGGAGCACCTGCGCACCTGGACCGGCGAAGAGCTGCTGGTCTGCTCGGACGCGGGCGCGCCCTCCAACCTGGTCGACTCCGAGCACTACTTCGCCACCCACGAGGAGGCGACCGCCGCCGCGCTGAAGGCCGGCGTCGACAGCTTCACCGACCACGGCACCGACTCCACGAAGATCACCGCCCGGGTCCGCGGCGCCCTCGACCGGGGCCTGCTGACCGAGGCCGACCTCGACCGGGCCGTGCGCCGCCAGCTCTCGGTCCGCTTCCGGCTCGGCGAGTTCGACGGGTACGACGAGCCGGGCGCCTTCGACACCCCCGAGCACCGGGCACTCGCCCGGGAGGCCGCCGAGCAGGCGATCGTCCTGCTGAAGAACGACGGCCTGCTGCCGCTCGCCCCCGACACCCGCGTCGCCGTGGTCGGGCTGCTCGCCGACGAGTGCAAGCTCGACTGGTACAGCGGCTCGCTGATCCACCGCTGCACCCCGCTGGAGGGCCTGTACGAGCGGTTCGGCGCCGACCGGGTGACCTTCGCGGAGGGCGCCGACCGGGTCCGGCTGCGCACCGCCGACGGCACCTTCCTGCACGTCCGGCCCGCCGACGCCACCCCGGCGCCGGCCACCGCGGAGGGCGCCCTCGACCCCGCCCTGCTGGCCGGCCGCACCGACCTGCCGCCGCTCACCACCGACGCCACCGGCACCGAACTCGCCCTGGTGGACTGGGGCGGCGGCGTGCTCACCCTGCGCGCACCCGACGGGCGCTATCTCTCCGTCGCCGAGGACGGGTACGTGCGCGCCTCGGCGGACCAGCCCGGCGGCTGGGTGGTGCAGGAGACGTTCCGGCTGGAACCGCACGGCGACGGTCACCTCCTCAGGCACTCGGGCACGGGCCGCCACGTCTGTGTGACCGCCGACGGCGTGAAGGTTGCCGACTCGGGCGCCGAGGTCTTCACGCTGGTCGTCGCCGAGCGCGGCGAGGACGCGGTGGCGCGGGCCGCGGCCGGGGCGGACGTGGTCGTGGTGGTCGCGGGCAACGACCCGCACATCAACGGCCGGGAGACCGAGGACCGGACCACCCTGCGCCTGCCCGGACAGCAGGAGCGGCTGCTGCGCGCCGCCCGCGCCGCCAACCCGGCCACGGTCCTCGCGCTCGTCTCCGCCTACCCGTACGCCGTCGACACCGCGCCGCTCCCGGCGGTGCTGTGGACCGCGCACGGCGGCCAGGCGGCCGGCACCGCGCTCGCCCGGGTGCTGGCCGGTGACGTCTCCCCCGCCGGACGCCTGCCGCAGACCTGGTACGCCTCCGACGCGGACCTGCCCGACCTGCTCGACTACGACGTCATCGGCTCCCGGCAGACGTACCAGTACTTCGAGGGGACGCCGCTGTTCCCGTTCGGGCACGGCCTGTCGTACGCGTCGTTCGGGTACGCGGACCTCGACGCCCGGGTGACGGGCGAGGCGGTCCGGGTGGCCTTCACCGTCACCAACACCGGGGACGTCACCGCCGACGAGGTGGCCCAGCTCTACGCCCGCGCCGAGGCGCCGTCGGTGCCCCGGCCCCGCCGGCAGCTCCTCGCCCACCGGCGGCTGACCCTCGCCCCCGGCGAGAGCGCCGAGGTCGCCTTCGAGGTGCCGCTGACGGACCTCGCGTACTGGGACGTCGCGCACGGCCGGTGGCATCTGGAGCCGGGCCCGTACGCGCTGCTGGCCGGCGCCTCCAGCGAGGACGTCCGGCTGACCCGGACGCTCACCCTCGACGGGGAGCCGGCCGGCCCCCGCCCGGTGCGCGAACGCGGCCTGGACGCGGCCGGTTTCGACGAGCAGAGCGGCACCGAGATCGTGGACCGCGCCAAGCTGTCCGGGGACGCGGTGACGCCGGCCAGGGGCAAGACGGGCGAACTCCTCTACCGCGCCTGCGACTTCGGCCCCGGCGTCACCTCGGTGACCGTGACGGTCGCGGGCGAGGGCGTGGTGGAACTCGCCCTCGACGGCGCCCCGGCCCGCGCGGTCCTGGCGACCGACGCGCCCACCGCGGGCCCGTACGACTACGTCACCCTCACCACCGGCCTGGTCGCGGACGGCGTCCACGACCTGCGGATCGCCCTGCACGGCCCGGTCCGCCTGGCCCGGCTCGGCTTCGCGGGCTGAGCCCCGGACACACCGGCGGCCCGGACCCCCGCACAGCGGGTCCGGGCCGTCGGCCGTACCGGTCGCCTCAGAGCGCGAGGCCCGTGAGGACCAGAACCCGCTCGTAGGTGTAGTCCTCCATCGCGAACCGGACGCCCTCGCGGCCGACACCGGACTGCTTGGCGCCGCCGTACGGCATCTGGTCGGCGCGGTAGGAGGGGACGTCGCCGACGACCACGCCGCCGACCTCCAGGGCGCGGTGGGCGCGGAAGGCGGCCTGCAGGTCGTGGGTGAACACGCCCGCCTGGAGGCCGTACTTGGAGTCGTTGACGGCGGCGAACGCCGCCGCCTCGCCGTCCACCTTCTGCACGCTGAGGACGGGGCCGAAGACCTCCTCGCAGGCCAGGGTGGTGCCGGCCGGCAGGTCGGTCAGGACGGTCGGCGCGTAGGAGGCGCCGTCGCGCTTGCCGCCGGTGGCGAGCGTGGCGCCGGCCGCGACGGCCTCGTCCACCCACGCCTCGACCCGCTTGGCGGCGTCCTCGCTGATCAGCGGGCCGACATCGGTCCTGTCGTCGTTCGGGTCGCCGGTGACCTGGGCCTCGACGGCGGCGACGATCCGCGGCAGCAGCCGGTCGTACACGGCGGCGTCGGCGATCACGCGCTGCACCGAGATGCAGGACTGGCCGCCCTGGTAGTTGGAGAAGGTCGCGATCCGGGCCGCGGCCCGGTCCAGGTCCTCGTCGCCCGCCCAGTCGGCCAGCACGACCGCCGCGCCGTTGCCGCCCAGCTCCAGGGTGCAGTGCTTGCGCGGCACCGAGTCCATGATCGCGTAGCCGACCTTCTCGGAACCGGTGAACGAGATCACCGGCAGCCGCTCGTCCTGGACGAGGGCGGGCATCCGGTCGTTCGGCACCGGCAGGATGCTCCAGGAACCGGCGGGCAGCTCGGTCTCGGCCAGCAGCTCGCCCAGGACCAGGCCGGAGAGCGGGGTGGCGGGGGCCGGCTTGAGGATGATCGGCGCGCCGGCCGCGATCGCGGGGGCGACCTTGTGGGCGCAGAGGTTCAGCGGGAAGTTGAACGGCGCGATGCCGAGCACCACGCCCTTGGGGAAGCGCCGGGTGAGGGCGAGGCGGCCCTGGCCGCCGGCGTCGGTGTCCAGGCGCTGGGCCTCGCCGCCGTTGAAGCGCCGGGCCTCCTCCGCCGCGAACCGGAACACGGACACCGCGCGGCCGACCTCGCCGCGGGCCCACTTCATCGGCTTGCCGTTCTCGGCGGAGATCAGCCGGGCGATCTCCTCGGTCCGCTCGGCGAGCCGCCTGCTGACGTGGTCCAGGGCGGCGGCGCGCACATGGGCCGGGGTGGCGGCGAACTCGTCCCGCACGGCGTACGCGGCGGCCACGGCCTCCTCGACCTGCGCGTCGCTCGGGACGCTCACGGCGGCGACGGTCCGGCCGTCCCACGGGGAGGTGACGTCGAAGCTGTCCGGGCCGGTGGCCTGGCGGCCGGCGAGCCAGAAGGCGTGGGAGGAAGTCATGTCGAGTTCCGGCCCTTCCGCGTTGGGGGTGTACGGGGTTGCTGGCTCCACGGTAGGGGCGGGGTGGCGGGGGGTCGCTTGTCCGGCGTGGCGAAGTACGGCACGCGGGTACGACGGAATGGCCTAGGCGGGGGCGGTCGCCTTCAGGGCCAGCCACAGCTCCATCCGGACGTCCGGGTCGTCCAGCGACCGGCCTAGGATCTCCTCGACGCGGCGCATCCGGTAGCGCAGGGTGTGCCGGTGGACGCCGAGGTCGGCGGCGGCCGCGTCCCACTGGCCGTGCCGGGACAGCCAGGCCCGCAGGGAGGCGACCAGGTCGCCGCGGCCGGTGGCGTCGTGCTCGCGCAGCGCCCGCAGCAGCCCGTCGGCGAAGGCGCGCACCGCGTCGTCCGCGAGCAGCGGCAGCACCGAACCGGCGGCGACCTGCTCGTGCTCCACCCAGACCCGGCCGCGCCGCCGCGCCACCGACAGCGCCTGCCCGGCCTGCTGGTACGCGGCCGACGCGGCGCTCGGCCCGGCGGGCGCCGACAGCCCGACGACCAGGGCGCCGTCCTCGCCGCCGGCCGGCTTGTCGGCGGCGGAGCGGCCGGACTCCAGGGCCGCCGCGTACTCGGCGCAGGCGGTGACCGCGGCGCCGCCGTCCGCGGCCAGCACCATCAGCCGCTCCCCCTGCGGCACCACCAGCACCGCCTCGCCGGCCTGGGCCGCCGCCGACTCCACGACCTCGGCGAGCGCGCCGAGCGGATCGCCGCCGGCCGAGGACGCCTCGGCGACCAGCATCCGGAACGGCGCGTCGAGCAGGTCGCCGTAGAGGTCCCCGGCGACCGCGCGGGCGTGGTCGGGCTCGCCGGCCAGCAGCATCCGCAGGACGGCCGTGCCGATCCGCAGTTCGGCGGCGTGCAGCGACCGGGACCGCTCGGTGGTCAGCGTCAGCAGGGCGACCGCCGAGTGGACGGCGTACCGCTCGGCGGTGCCGAGGGTGGCCGCCGTGCCGACGGCGAGCGCGGCGCGGGGCCGGCGGGAGGTGCCCAGGGAGTGCAGCTCGACCCGGTCGTCGGTCTCCGGTCCGCCCACCACGGCGGAGGCCGGCGTCGGGCGCTCGCGCAGCTTGCGTACGTCCGCGGTGAGCCGGGCGGCACGGCGGCCGGCCCACTCGGGTGCCGCCGCGACCACCGCGCCCGAGGCGTCGTACAGCGCCGCCCAGCCGTCGACCTGCGCGGCGAGCGCGGCCAGCAGCCCCTCGGGGCCGTCGGTCAGCGCCTTCTTGGTCAGCTCCCGCTGGGCGGCGAACCCGGCGGTCACCGCCCGGTACTGTTCGGCGGCGAGCGCCGCGGAGACGGCCTTGCTGATCGCGAGGAACGGGGTGCGGCGCGGCACCTCCAGCAGCGGCAGCCCTTCCTGCTCGGCGGCCTCGACGAGGGCGGCGGGGATGTCCTCGTAGTGGACGCCCACGGCGAAGCCGAGGCCCACCACACCGGCGCCGGCCAGCCGCCGCACATAGCGGCGCATCGCCTGCGGGTCCTCGGCGTCCAGCTTCAGCGCGGTGATCAGGAGGAGTTCCCCGCCCTCCATGTACGGCACGGGGTCGGCCAGCTCGCTGGCGTGCACCCAGCGGACGGGCGCGTCGAGGCGGTCGCCGCCCGCCCGCACGGCCAGCTTCAGCGCGGAGTGGTGGACGAGCGAGGCGAGGGTCGGCGGCATGGGGCCTTCAGGTCGGCGTCAGGGGTGCGATGACCCGGTGATCTTTTGGCCGCCGCGTATGAACGGCCACAGCCGATTCTGCCTCACCGTACGATCCCGACACGCCGGACCGGACGCCCGGCCCGGCATCCCCGGTGCGCTCGGGCCGGACACCCGGCTCGGCGTGCCCTGCGGGATCGGCCGGACGGGTGCCGCGATCCCGCCCCGCCGTGCGGCCCCGGGCGCCGGCCCGGACGCCCGGCGGCGTGCCTTGTCGGGCCGGCCGGACGGGCGCCCGGCGGGTCACCCGCGCAGGTCCACCAGCAGGGGTGGCGCGTGTTCGCCCCTGACGGTGGTCAGGGAGAGGACCGCGTGGCCCGGCGGGACCGCGTGGGCCAGTTCGGACGCCGACCAGCGCTCCCGCTCGACCTGCCGCACGGTGACCGCCCGCGCGGTCGGCGCCTTGCCGGTGATCACCCGGCGGAGCATGTGCGCGGCCTTGCCCGCCGGGGTCTCGGCGATGATCTGCCGGTCGGTGACGTCCCGCGCCTCGGTCCACTCCTTGCCCCACACCTCGGCGAAGTCCTGCCCGTCCCACGGGGTGAGCCCGGACAGCGCCATCCGGCAGCCTGCCGCCCCGAGCAGCGGCCCGCGCAGCGGACGCGGTACGTCGTCCAGGGTGCGCAGCGTCAGGACGACCCCCGCCCCGGCCGACCGCAGCTTCTGGATGCCGCGCACCGCGTCCGGCGTCACCACGCCGGCCGCGTCGTCCAGTACCAGGCAGGCGAACAGCGACCGGTCCTCCCGTACCGACACGCTCGCCGTGAACTGGGCCAGGACCAGCCGGGCCAGCATCCGGGAGGCGTCGGCGTGCCCCCGCTCGGGCAGGTCGATACGGACCCGCACGGGATGGTCCAGGGCCTTGAGGGAGAAGGGCCGGGACTTCCCGGAGGTGTCGAAGAACGGGGCGAAGGCGGGCCGGTCCAGCAGCGCCACCCGGTCGGCGAGGACGCCGCCCACGTCCCCCGGGTGCCCCATCTGCCGCTCCCGGGCGTCCAGTTCCCGCAGCAGCGACTCCTGTCCGCTCTCCGTCAGGCCCTGCCGCAGCGTGGCCAGCGGCCCCGGCGCCCCGTCGAGCAGTTGCCGCAGCTCCGGTACGGAGGGGAAGCGGCCGTGGACCGCCCGGAACGGGCCGAGGAGCTGCGCCAGCACGGTCGTGGACCGGCGGCTGTCGCTGCCCGGATGCGGGTCGGCGAGGTCCCCGGCCAGCGCCTCGGCCAGCACGGCGGCCGCCTCGTCCGGGTCGGTGGTCCCGCCGTACAGGTCCAGGTCGTACACGGAGTCCGGGTTCCCGATCCGTACGACGACGTCGTAGGACTCGGCCGGGCCGAGGCCGGCGCCCGCCGCGCCGACGACGACCACCGCGGCCCGCCCGGCGAGCGCGTGCAGGCACAGCGACTCGGTCAGCGGCCGGACCAGGCTGCCGGTCTTGCCCGACCCGGCCGGTCCGACCGCGAGCAGCGAGGTGCCGAGCAGTTCGGGGCCGAGGGCGAGGCCGGCGCCGCGGTAGGCGTAGGGGTTGCGGGCGTCGTCGGCGGCGGTGCCGATCCGCACCTGTCCGGTGAGCAGGTCGTGCCGGGCCTGCCGGAAGGGCAGGTCACGGGCGCCGGAGGGGTGCGGGCAGGCGGCGGCGCCGTCCTTCAGCACGGCCCCGGCGAAGGTGGCGAGGCTGTGCCGGCCGTTGCTGACGCCCTGCCAGGCGCGGCTGATCCGGGCGTGGTCGACGTCCCGCATCAGCCCGGCCCGCGCGTCGGCGGCGAGCCGCACGGCGACGTCCCCCACCCCGGCGGCCCGCAGCGCGGGCCACTCGGCGGGGTCCTCGGCGGCGACGGGCGGCGGCGCCTGTTGGGGGGTGGCGCGACGCCAGGAGGGGGGGCCGTAGCGGCGCCAGAGTTCCGGCCACCGGCCGATCTTCCCGAACGCGGCGAAGACGGCCGCGAAGACGAGACCCTCGTAGATGTACGAGGCCGTACCCCCCACGGACCCCGCCCTGCCCATCGTCCACGAGTCCGGTGCCAGGACGTACCACGGCCACATCCAGAAACTGCCGAGATAGCCGTTGTAGAGCAGGGAGCAGAACAACCAACCGCACAGAAAAGCGATCAGCGCTCCACCCAGCAGTTGCCCCGCCGGAATCCGCTCCGGTTCCTCCGCCCCCCGCGCCCGATGCCCGAACCGCCACACCCCCGGCGGCGCCTCCGGCCGGGCCGTGCGCAGCCAGGCCAGGAACGCCGAGCCGTCGGGCGGCGGCGGCACCGGCGGAGGCGCCACCGGCCTCGGCGGCACCGCGGGCACACCGGGCACCGCGGGCACACCGGAGACGCCAGGCACCCCAGGCGCCCCAGGCGCCCCAGGCGCCCCAGGCGCCCCAGGCATGCCGCCGGAAGCACCAGGCCCGCCGCCGGGAGCACCCGGCACCCCAGGCGGCCCCGCCGGACGCGGCACAGGATTCGCATGCGTACCCCGCGCGTCCCGGTTCCTGTCGCTGTCCATCGCCCTTGCCCCCTGACCAGCCGTTCCGTCCACCGTCAGCGAGTCAATCTAACGCCCCCGCAAGGGCAGTTCACCGCTTACGCGGCCGGGCATCCGATACCGGCCGTCCACCGGCCGCGCACCCTGCTATGTCCACGGCGGACAACGCGCCCCGCGGAAAACGCCCACATGGAGCATGCCCACCCCCGTCGCCCCGCCCTAGCCTGCGGAAAAAGAACGTAAGCGTCCGTTACACCCCCAGGAGCCCCGCATGACCGCACTTCCGCAGGAGCGCCGCGTCGCCACCGCCATCCCCGGCCCGAAGTCGCAGGAGCTGCAGGCCCGCCGGACCGCCGCGGTCGCGCAGGGCGTGGGCTCCACGCTGCCCGTCTTCGTCACCCGCGCGGGCGGCGGCATCATCGAGGACGTCGACGGCAACCGTCTGATCGACTTCGGTTCCGGCATCGCCGTGACCAGCGTCGGCGCCTCCGCCGAGGCCGTCGTCCGCAGGGCCTCCGCACAGCTCGCCGACTTCACCCACACCTGTTTCATGGTCACGCCGTACGAGGGCTACGTCGCCGTCGCCGAGGCGCTGGCCGAGCTGACCCCGGGCGACCACGCCAAGAAGTCGGCCCTGTTCAACAGCGGTGCCGAGGCCGTCGAGAACGCCGTCAAGATCGCCCGCGCGTACACCAAGCGGCAGGCGGTCGTCGTCTTCGACCACGGCTACCACGGCCGGACCAACCTCACCATGGCGCTGACCGCGAAGAACATGCCGTACAAGCACGGCTTCGGCCCGTTCGCCCCCGAGGTCTACCGGGTCCCGGTCGCCTACGGCTACCGCTGGCCGACCGGCGCCGAGAACGCCGGTCCGGAGGCCGCCGCGCAGGCCGTCGACCAGATCACCAAGCAGGTCGGTGCCGAGAACGTGGCCGCGATCATCATCGAGCCGGTGCTCGGCGAGGGCGGCTTCATCGAGCCGGCCAAGGGCTTCCTGCCGGCCATCCGGAAGTTCGCCGCCGACCACGGCATCGTCTTCGTCGCCGACGAGATCCAGTCCGGCTTCTGCCGCACCGGCCAGTGGTTCGCCTGCGAGGACGAGGGCATCGTCCCCGACCTGATCACCACCGCCAAGGGCATCGCGGGCGGCCTGCCGCTCGCCGCCGTCACCGGCCGCGCCGAGATCATGGACGCCGCGCACGCGGGCGGCCTGGGCGGCACCTACGGCGGCAACCCGGTGGCCTGCGCCGGTGCGCTCGGCGCCATCGAGACGATGAAGGAGCTGGACCTCAACGCGCGGGCGAAGCGCATCGAGGAGGTCATGAAGGCTCGGCTGACCGCCATGGCCGAGAAGTACGAGGTCATCGGCGAGGTGCGCGGCCGCGGCGCCATGATCGCCATCGAGCTGGTCAAGGACCGCGCCACCAAGGAGCCGGACGCGGAGGCGACCGCCGCCCTCGCCCGGTTCTGCCACCAGGCGGGCCTGCTGGTCCTGACCTGCGGCACCTACGGCAACGTGCTGCGTTTCCTGCCGCCGCTGGTCATCGGCGAGGACCTGCTGGACGAGGGCCTGGACATCATCGAGCAGGGCCTCGCGGGGATCTGAGGCCGGCCGTACTCCGGCAGAGCGTGTGAAGAAGGTGTGCGGGGTGCATGGCAGGATGTCGCTGCCCCTGTCCTCGCCCCAGCCCCTGTCGTAGGTTCTAGGCAGATGAGAGATACACCCCGCCCACAGGGGACTGTGGGCGACCCCAGGCCGGGGCCTCCCCAGCTTCGACCTGGTCGTGCCCTCGCGCACACAACCGGAGCCTCTGGCTCCGGATCTCCTCACCGATCGGACGGTCGCTCGCCCCAGACCCCCCGGGGCGCGCGACGTTCCGGTCCGGACGGCCGCCCCGGAACGACCCCCCCTGTTCCCGGGCGGCCGACCTCGTTCACCCTCCTCTTCGTTCTCCTCCCCCTCCTCCTCTTCGCGCTGATCACCTGGCAGGTCCTCGCCGACGGCCCGCTGACCGGCCTGGACGAGCGGGTGAGCGGGGCGCTGGCCCGCCCCGACCGGTTCTCCGAGCTGCTCTCCGACCTCGGCAACACGGGGACCGCCGTGCCCGTCCTCGCCGCCGCGCTGGCGTACGCGGCCTGGCGGTGGCGCCGGGCCGGCGCGGTGCGCTGGTGGCTGCCGCCGCTGGCCGGGGCGGTGCTGATGGCGCTCGTGCCGGCCGTCGTCGTCCCCCTCAAGGAGTGGACCGACCGCCCCGCCACCCCGGTGATGCCGCCGGCCACCGGCTACTACCCCTCCGGCCACACCGCCACCGCCCTGGTCGCCTACGGCACGGCGACGCTGCTGCTCCTGCCCCACCTGCGGGCGCCGGCCGTCCGGAAGCTGCTCGTCGCGGCCGGCGCCGCCCTGGTGCTGGCCACCTCCTGCGGTCTGGTCAGGCGGGGCTACCACTGGCCGCTGGACGTCGTGGCGAGCTGGTGCCTGTTCCTGCCGCCGCTGGCGGGCCTGCGCTCGCTCGTCCGCCGGTACGGCCGCCCGCCGTCGTGAGGCACCCGCCCGGGACAGCCCCCGCAACTGTCCCGGGCGGGCGACCCGCCGTGGTCACCGTCCGCTCTCGTCCGGCCGGACCCGGTCCGCCGCCGCCGCCTCGTGCATGGCCAGTTCCAGCAGGGCCGGGTCGGTGAGGGTGCCGCTGCCGTCCGGCGGCACCAGCCAGCGGACCCCGCCGCGCGTCGGCCGCCCGGGGTACGGCACCACGATCCACGTTCCGGCACCGGCCGTGCGGATGCCGGTGCCCAGCCAGCGGGCCGCGGTGCCCGGCGGCACGAAGAACCCGGTGCGCGCGTCGCCGACGTCGACGAGCACCGGGCCGGGCTGGTCCAGGACCCGGCACAGGACGTCGAGGGTCGGACGGCCGAGCCGGCCGGGCAGGATCAGGACGTCCCAGGCCCGCCCGGCGGGCAGCAGAGCGACCCCCAGGGGGTCGCGCTCCCACTCGCGCCGGCAGGCTTCGGGGTCCGGTGCGACGGATGCGAGCCACTGGACCGCCGTCTTCTCGCCAGGCATGGAAAGACCTCTCTCTCACTCGTGGACGCGGGTCGCGTCACGGGTGAGAGCGGGGCCCGGGGCCCGCATTACGCGCGTTGCGGCAGCCCGTCCAAGTGAGCCGGGTCACAGGCCGGGGGCTTCGGAGCGGGCCGGGGCACCGGCCCGGCGGTGCCGGTCAGCTATCGAAGCCCAGCCCGAGCCGGTCCATCGTCCGCAGCCACAGGTTGCGCCGCCCGTCGTGGGCGTCCGCGCGGGCCAGCGACCACTTGGTGAGCGCGATCCCGGTCCACGCGAACGGCTCGGGCGGGAACGGCAGGGGCTTGCTGCGGACCATCTCCAGCTCGGTGCGCTCGGTCCGCTCCCCCGCCAGCAGGTCCAGCATCACCTCGGCGCCGAAGCGGGTGGCTCCCACGCCGAGGCCGGTGTACCCGGCCGCGTAGGCGACCCGCCCCCGGTGGGCCGTGCCGAAGAACGCCGAGAACCGCGAGCAGGTGTCGATCGCGCCGCCCCAGGCGTGGGTGAAGCGGACGCCCTCCAGTTGCGGGAAGCAGGTGAAGAAGTGCCCGGCGAGTTTGGCGTAGGTCTCGGGCCGGTGGTCGTACTCGGCGCGGACCCGCCCGCCGTACGGGTAGACCGCGTCGTAGCCGCCCCACAGAATCCGGTTGTCGGCGGAGAGCCGGAAGTAGTGGAACTGGTTGGCGCTGTCGCCCAGGCCCTGCCGGCCGCGCCAGCCGACCGAGGCGAGCTGCCCGGCCGTCAGCGGCTCGGTCATCAGGGCGTAGTCGTAGACCGGGACGGTGTACGGGCGGACCCGGCGGACCAGGCTGGGGAAGACGTTGGTGCCGAGCGCGACCGCGCGGGCGCGGACCGAGCCGTAGGGGGTGCGTACGGCCATCCCGGCGCCGTACGGCCGCAGGGTGAGCGCGGGGGTGTGCTCGTACACGCGGACGCCGAGGGCGAGGCAGGCCCGCTTCAGGCCCCAGGCGAGCTTGGCCGGGTCGAGCAGGGCCACGCCCCGGCGGTCGTGCAGGCCGGCCCGGAAGGTGGGTGAGTCGACCCGGGCCCGTACGGCGTCGGCGTCGAGGTACTCGATGCCCTCGGCCAGGCCCGCGCGGCGGAGCTGCTCGTGCCACTCCTTCAGCTCCCGGGCCTGGTAGGGCTCGGTGGCCACGTCGATCTCGCCGGTGCGTTCGAAGTCGCAGTCGATGCGGTGGCGGGCGAGGGCCGCCTCGATGGCGTCGAGGTTGCGGGCGCCGAGCCGCTCCAGCGTGTGGATCTCGCCGGGCCAGCGGGTGAGGCCGTTGGCCAGGCCGTGGGTGAGGGAGGCGGCGCAGAAGCCGCCGTTGCGGCCGGAGGCGGCCCAGCCCGCCTCGCGGCCCTCCACCAGCACCACGTCCCGCCCGGGGTCGCGTTCCTTGGCGATCAGCGCGGTCCACAGCCCGCTGTACCCGCCGCCGACCACCAGCAGGTCGCAGGTCTCGGCGCCGGTGAGGGCGGGCTCGGGGCGGGGGCGGCCGGGGCGGTCCAGCCAGTACGGGACGTGCTGGGCCTCGGCGAGGGAGGTCGTCCACCGACTGCTGCGGTTCATGGATCACGCCCCGGACTTGGTGCGGCGGCTGCCGATGGCCATCGAGAGGAGCACGAACAGCACGGCGACGGCGAACATGGCCGTGCCGATGACATTGATCTGCACGGGTGTTCCACGCTGGGCCGAGCCCCACACGAACATGGGGAAGGTGACCGTGGAGCCCGCGGTGAAATTGGTGATGATGAAGTCGTCGAAGGAGAGCGCGAAGGCGAGCAGCGCCCCCGCCCCGATGCCCGGGGCCGCGATCGGCAGGGTCACCCGCAGGAAGGTCTGCAAGGGCCCGGCGTAGAGGTCCTGGGCCGCCTGCTCCAGCCTGGGGTCCATCGACATCACGCGCGCCTTCACGGCCGTCACGACGAAGCTGAGGCAGAACATGATGTGGGCGATCAGGATCGTCCAGAATCCCAACTGAGCACCCATGTTGAGGAACAGGGTGAGCAGCGAGGCGGCCATGACGACCTCGGGCATCGCCATCGGCAGGAAGATCAGCGAGTTGACGGCGCCGCGTGCGCGGAAGCGGTAGCGGACCAGGGCGAAGGCGATCGCGGTGCCGAGGGCGGTGGCGCCGAGCGTCGCCCAGAAGGCGATCCGCAGGCTCAGCGAGAGCGAGCCGCACAGGTCGGCGACCCCGCACGGGTCCTTCCAGGCGTCGGCCGAGAATTCCTGCCAGGCGTAATTGAAACGACCGACCGGTCTGTTGAAGGAGAACACCGTGACGACGACGTTCGGCAGGAGCAGATAAGCGAGCGTCAGCAGTCCGGCGATGACGACCAGATTGCGCTTGAACCAGGTGACGAAGGCCATTTACACCAGATCCTCCGTGCCGGACTTGCGGATGTAGACCGTGACCATGACGAGGATCGCGGCCATCAGGATGAACGACAGGGCCGCGGCCGTCGGATAGTCCAGGACGCGCAGGAACTGGGTCTGGATCACGTTGCCGACCATGCGGGTGTCGGTGGAGCCGAGCAGGTCGGCGTTGACGTAGTCGCCGGTGGCCGGGATGAAGGTCAGCAGCGTGCCGGAGACGACCCCCGGCATCGACAGCGGGAAGGTGACCCTGCGGAAGGTGGTGAGGGGCCTGGCGTACAGGTCGCCCGCCGCCTCGTGCAGCCGTCCGTCGATGCGCTCCAGGGAGGTGTAGAGCGGCAGGATCATGAACGGCAGGAAGTTGTACGTCAGTCCGCAGACCACCGCCAGCGGGGTGGCCAGCACCCGGTCGCCGGCCGTCCAGCCGAGCCAGCTCGTGACGTCCAGGACGTGCAGGGTGTTCAGCGCGCCGACGACCGGGCCGCCGTCGGCGAGGATCGTCTTCCAGGCGAGGGTGCGGATCAGGAAGCTGGTGAAGAACGGCGCGATCACCAGGATCATGATCAGGTTCCGCCAGCGGCCCGCCCGGAACGCGATCAGGTACGCCAGGGGATAGCCCAGCACCAGGCACAGCACGGTCGCGGCGGCGGCGTAGGCGACCGAGCGCAGGAACTGCGGCCAGTACGCGGTGAGGGCGTCCCAGTAGGTGGCGAAGTGCCAGGTGACCTTGTAGCCCTCCTCCAGGGAGCCGGTCTGCACGGAGGTGGACGCCTGGTAGATCATCGGCAGCGCGAAGAAGACGACCAGCCAGAGCAGGCCGGGCAGCAGCAGCCAGTACGGTGTGAGGCGCCCGCGGCGGCGCGGGGGCCTGCGCTCCGGCGCGGTCGGGGTCAGCGGCGGTGGCGCCTCGGTGAGCGTGGTCATCAGGCGGCCTCCTCCACCCCGGCGCCGGCGTCCTGGGCGGCGTCCAGGCCGAAGGTGTGGGCCGGGCTCCAGTGCAGGACGACCTCGGCACCGGGCACGAGCCGGGGGTCGCGGTCGACGTTCTGGACGTAGACGGCGAACTCCTGGCAGACGGGGCTGTCGACGACGTACTGGGTGGAGACGCCGATGAAGGCGGCGTCGGCGATGGTGCCGGTGATGCGGTTGCGGCCCTCGGGGACGGTGCCGGCGTCGTCGGCGTGGGTGAGGGAGACCTTCTCCGGGCGGACGCCGACCAGCACCCTGCCGCCGGCCGTGACGGGCGCCCCGCACCGCTGTCCGGGCAGGACCAGCTTGCCGCCGCCGGCCCGGAGCACGAGGTCGGTGCCGCCGGTGCTGTCGATCTCCGCCTCGATGAAGTTGGAGGTGCCGAGGAAGTTGGCGACGAAGGTGGTGCGCGGGTTCTCGTACAGGTCGGCGGGGGTGCCGAGCTGCTCGACGCGGCCCGCGTTCATCACCGCGACCTGGTCGGCCATGGTCATGGCCTCCTCCTGGTCGTGGGTGACGTGCACGAAGGTGATGCCGACCTCGGTCTGGATGCGCTTGAGCTCCAACTGCATCTGGCGGCGCAGCTTCAGGTCGAGGGCGCCCAGCGGTTCGTCGAGGAGCAGCACCCTGGGGTGGTTGATCAGCGCGCGGGCGAGGGCGACGCGCTGCTGCTGGCCGCCGGAGAGCTGGTGCGGCCGCTTGCGGGCCTGCTCGCCGAGCTGCACCAGGTCGAGCATCTCCTCGACCTGCTTCTTCACGCTCCTGATGCCGCGGCGGCGCAGGCCGAAGGCGACGTTCTCGAAGATGTCGAGGTGCGGGAAGAGGGCGTAGGACTGGAAGACGGTGTTCACCGGCCGCTTGTAGGGCGGCAGCCGGGTGACGTCCTGGTCGCCGAGGTGGACCGTCCCGGTGGAGGGCTCCTCCAGTCCGGCGATCATGCGCAGGGTGGTCGTCTTGCCGCAGCCGGAGGCGCCGAGCAGGGCGAAGAAGGAGCCCTGCGGCACGGTCAGGTCGAGCGGGTGCACGGCGGTGAAGGAGCCGTAGGTCTTGCCTGTCCCGGTGAGGCGGACGTCGCCGCCGGTGCCGTCGGTCATGGTGGTCACGCCCCTGTGAGCTTGGCGAACTTGCCTTCGCAGGCCGTTTCTTCCTTCGAGCTGAGCGAACGGAAGGCACGGGACCCGGCCTGCATGGCCTTGTCGGGAATGATCAGCGGATTCTCCGCCGCGTCCGGGTCGATCTTCGCGAGTTCGTCCTTCACTCCGTCGACGGGACAGACGTAGTTGATGTAGGCGGCGAGCCGGGCGGCGGCCCCCGGCTCGTAGTAGTAGTCGATGAGCCGTTCTGCGTTGGCCTTGTGCCGGGCCTTGTTGGGGACCAGCAGGTTGTCGCTGGAGGTGATGTAGCCGCTGTCGGGGACGAGGAAGTCGACGTCCGGGCTGTCCGCCTTGAGCTGGACCACGTCACCGGCCCAGGCGAGGCAGGCCGCGAGGTCGCCCTTGCTGAGGTCGGAGGTGTAGTCGTTGCCGGTGAACCGGCGGATCTGGCCCTTGTCGACGGCCCGTTGCACCCGGGCGATCGCCGCGTCGTAGTCGTCGTCGGTGAAGCGGCCCGGGTCCTTGTCCATGTCGAGCAGCGTCATGCCGACGGTGTCGCGCATCTCGGTGAGCAGCCCGACCCGGCCCTTGAGCTTCGGGTTGTCCAGCAGGTCGGAGAGGGAGGTCACCTCCACCCCGTCGAGCGCCTTCTTGTTGTAGGCGATGACGGTGGAGATCCCCTGCCAGGGATACGAGTAGGCGCGGCCGGGGTCCCAGTCGGGGGTGCGGAACTGGGGCGAGAGGTTGGCGTAGGCGTGCGGCAGACGGGCCGGGTCCAGTTTCTGGACCCACCCGAGGCGGATGAGGCGGCCGGCCAGCCAGTCGGTGAGGACGATCAGGTCCCGGCCGGTCTCCTGGCCGGCGGCCAACTGCGGCTTGATCTTGCCGAAGAACTCGTTGTTGTCGTTGATGTCCTCGGTGTACTTGACGCGGATGCCGGTGCGCTCGGTGAAGGCGTCCAGGGTCGGATGCCGTTTGCCGCTCTCGTCGACGTCCATGTACTCGGTCCAGTTGGAGAAGGCGACCTCCTTCTCCTTCGCCGAGTGGTCCTCGGCGGCCGTGCCGCCCCCCGGCCGGCCGGCGGCGGGGATGCCGCAGCCGCTCAGGGTGCCCAGGGCGCCGGCCGCGAGCGCGCCGCCGGCGGACGCGCGCAGCAGCGACCGGCGGGTCAGGGCGGCCCGGCCGCTGCGCAGGCTGCGCCGCATGGCGGCCACTTGGACCGGGGTGAGACGGTCGGGCTCGTACTGCTCCATGCGCGTGATGCCCTTTCGGGTGGGTCGGCCGTGGTCGGCGGCCTGTGGTGATGGCTATCGGTCCCCGAAGACGGTGCGGTGCCAGTCCTTCGCGGCGACCGCGGTGTTGTCGAACATGACGTGTTTGATCTGGGTGTACTCCTCGAAGGAGTACGTTGACATGTCCTTGCCGTAGCCGGACGCCTGGTAGCCGCCGTGCGGCATCTCGCTGATGATCGGGATGTGGTCGTTGACCCAGACACAGCCCGCCTTGATCTCGCGGGTGGCCCGGTTCGCCCGGTACACGTCCCGGGTCCAGGCGGAGGCGGCGAGCCCGTACGGGGTGTCGTCGGCGAGCCGGAGGCCCTCCTCGTCGCTGCCGAAGGGCAGCACGACCAGGACCGGGCCGAAGATCTCCGACTGGACGATCTCGCTGTCCTGGGCGGCGCCGGTGACCAGGGTGGGCCGGTAGTAGGCGCCCGCCGCCAGGTCGCCGCCGGGGGCCTCGCCGCCGGTCACCACGCGTGCGCAGGAGCGCGCCCGGCCGACGAAGGCGGCGACGCGGTCCCGCTGCGCGTGGCTGACCAGCGGCCCGAGGTCGGTGTCCGGCGCGAACGGGTCGCCGACCCGCACGGTCTCCATCAGCGCGGCCGTCCGCTCGACGAACGCCTCGTACAGGGGACGCTGTACGTAGGCGCGCGTGGCGGCCGTGCAGTCCTGGCCGCTGTTGATGAGGGCGCCGGCGACCGCGCCGTGGACGGCTGCCTCCAGGTCGGCGTCGTCGAAGACGACGAAGGGGGCCTTGCCGCCGAGTTCCAGGTGCAGCTTCTTGACCGTGGCGGTGGCGACCTCGGCGACCCGCCTGCCGACGGCGGTGGAGCCGGTGAAGGAGGTCATCGCCACGTCCGGGTGGCCGACGAGGTGCTCGCCGGCCTCCCGCCCGGTGCCGCTGACGATGTTGATCACACCGTCGGGGATACCGGCCTCGGTCGCGGCCTGCGCGAACATCAGCGAGGTCAGCGGGGTGATCTCGGCGGGCTTCAGCACGATGGTGTTGCCCGCGGCGATCGCCGGGAGGATCTTCCAGGCGGCCATCTGGAGCGGATAGTTCCAGGGCGCGATGGAGCCGACCACACCGATGGGTTCGCGGCGCACGTACGAGGTGTGGTCGCCGGAGTACTCGCCGGCCGACTGCCCTTGGAGGTGACGGGCGGCACCGGCGAAGAAGGCCGTGTTGTCGACGGTGCCCGGCACGTCGAACCCGCGGGTGAGCTTGAGCGGTTTGCCGCACTGGAGGGACTCGGCGCGGGCCAGTTCCTCGGCCTGCCCGGCGAGGACGGCGGCGAACCGGTGCAGGGCGTCGGAGCGTTCACCCGGAGTGGCCCCGGCCCACCCGGGGAACGCGGCCCGCGCGGCGGCGACGGCGGCGTCGACGTCCTCGGTGCCGGCCAGTGCGTAGGTGAGGACCTCCGCGCCGGTGGCCGGGTCGACGACGGTGTGCGTACGGCCGGAGGTGCCCCGCGTGAGACGGCCCGCGATGTAGAGGGCCCCGTCCGCGAAGCGGTCCTGGGGGGCGTTGCCGGGATGGTGCATGGCGGCTCTCCTCGGTGTCCCCGTAAATGGGGGTCCGGCGTGGCTCGGGCTCGATGTGAGTGCCGATCCTGACAGAGCACTAGACCCCCAACAAGTGATTCCGTTGTTGCCTTTTGGTTACGCGACGGAATCTGTCGACCAGGTGTCGAGTCGCGCGGGAAAAGGCCGGACGGAGTGTCAGTGGCGCGTGCGAGAGTGGCGTGCATGGGACAGATCACGGGGGCGATCGGCGGCAGGGAAGCGCTGATCGACGCGGTCCGGGCGGGCACACGCGTCAAGTACTTGTACTTCTGGGGCCACCGCCCGCGCCCGGACGGCCGGGTCGGGCCGAGCTGCCTCAGTCAGTGGTGGCCGTCGCCGTTCACGGTGGACGGGGTGGAGTACGCGACGGCCGAGCACTGGATGATGGCGGCCAAGGCCCGGCTGTTCCGGGACGCGGAGGCGGAGCGCCGGGTGCTGGCGGCGGGCCATCCCGCCGAGGCGAAGACGGCGGGCCGGCTGGTCTCCGGCTTCGACGAGGCGATATGGGCGCGGGAGCGCTTCGGGATCGTCGCCGAGGGCAGCGTGCACAAGTTCGTGGTGGACACCGCGCTGCGGGAGTTCCTGCTGGGGACGGGCGACCGGGTCCTGGTGGAGGCCAGTCCCGTGGACCCGGTGTGGGGCATCGGCCTGGCCGCGGACGACGAGGCGGCGGCCGACCCGCGGCGCTGGCGGGGCGCGAACCTGCTCGGGTTCGCCCTGATGGAGGCGCGGGCGCGACTGCGGGCCGGGGCGCTGCGCGGAACGGGCGCCTGGTCCGCCCGGGTCATGCCGTGAGGCGGTGGCCCGCCGGGGCCGGGACTACGTCGCGATGATCAGGACGCCGAGGCCGATGCCCAGGGCCGTGCCCACCGCTCCGCAGATGATGCCGGCCAGGGCCTGGCCCCCGTTGGTGGCCTCGCCCCGGCGGGCCTTGCCGCGGCCGATCACGCTGAGGACGACGCCCAGGACGCCGGCCAGGATGGCCAGCGGCCACAGACAGAAGCCGATGGCCGCGACGATGCCCAGGACCATGCCCGCGGTGCCGATCCCGTTGCTGGGCAGCGGCACCGCACCGGGCCAGCCGTAGGGACCCGGAAGCTGGACGGGACCCGGATGCCCGTAACCGCCCGGGTAGCCGTACGGCACCTGCCCGGGACCACCCGGCGCCATGGGCGGCGGCGGAACGGGGCCGCCGTGCGGGGCGGGGCCGGGGGCGGCGAAGGGGTTCGTGTGGTGGGGAGCGGAGGGGCCGGGGGCGGCGAAGGGGTTGCCGTGACCGGAGACGGAAGGGCCGGGCGGGGCGTACGGGTTGCCGTGCCCGAGCCCGGAGGGACTCGGCGGGGCGTACGGATCGCCGTCACCGTAGGCGGAGGCACCCGGCGGCGCGAAGGGGTTGCCGTCGCCGGACCCGGAGGGCGTCCCGCCCGCGTCTCCCTGTCCCCCGCCGTGCCCAGCGGCCTCCGGCGTCTGCGCGTCGTCGGACATGCGCGGGTTCCCCTCTGTCGAACGTGCCGTCATGCTACGGCGCGTCCCGGCCCCGGCGGCCCCCGGCCTACGATGATCCCGAGTCACCGATCAGCCGATCACCCGCGTCCCGCCGGCACCCGCCGGGCCGGGGACGCCGTTCCGGGGAGGAACCCTTGACCGAGCACCTCGTCGACGCCGACGTACCGCGCGACCTGCACGCTTTCATCGCCGGCCTGCCGAAGGCCGAACTGCACGTCCACCACGTCGGTTCCGCCTCCCCGCGGATCGTGTCCGAGCTGGCCGCCCGCCACCCGGACTCCAAGGTCCCCAGCGACCCCGAGGCGCTGGCCGACTACTTCACGTTCACGGACTTCGCCCACTTCATCCAGGTGTACCTGTCCGTCGTCGACCTGATCCGCACCCCGGACGACGTCCGGCTGCTGACGTACGAGGTGGCGCGGGAACTGGCCCGGCAGCAGGTGCGGTACGCGGAGCTGACCATCACGCCGTACTCCTCGGTGCGGCGCGGTATCGACGCGGGCGCGTTCATGGGCGCGATCGAGGACGCCAGGAAGGCGGCCGAGGCCGAGTTCGGGACCGTGCTGCGCTGGTGCTTCGACATTCCGGGCGAGGCGGGGCTGGAGTCCGCCGAGGAGACGACCCGGCTGGCCACCGACGACCGGCTGCGCCCGGAGGGCCTGGTCTCCTTCGGGCTCGGCGGGCCGGAGATCGGCGTGCCGCGCCCGCAGTTCAAGCCGTACTTCGACCGGGCCGTCGCCGCCGGGCTGCACTCCGTGCCGCACGCCGGTGAGACCACCGGGCCGGAGACGGTGTGGGACGCGCTCACCCACCTGCGGGCCGAGCGCATCGGGCACGGCACCAGTTCCGCGCGGGACCCCGAACTGCTCGCGCACCTCGCCGAGCACCGCATCCCGCTGGAGGTGTGCCCGACCTCCAACATCGCCACCCGCGCGGTCGCCACCCTGGACGAGCACCCGATAAAGGAGTTCACGCGGGCCGGTGTGCTGGTGACGATCAACTCCGACGACCCGCCGATGTTCGGCACCGACCTCAACAACGAGTACGCCGTCGCCGCCCGCCTGCTCGGCCTCGACGAGCGCGGGCTGGCCGACCTGGCGAAGAACGCGGTGGACGCGTCCTTCCTCGACGAGCCGGGCAAGACCCGGATCAGGGACGAGATCGACGCGTACACCACGACCTGGCTCGCCCCCTGACCCGCCCGCCGGAGGCCCGATCCCCATGACCACCGTGCCCGCCGTACCCACCGAGCCCGCCGTGCCCACCGTGCCCGCCGCAACCGCCGTGACCGCCGTGGCCCACCGCGGCGATCCCTACCGGTTCCGTGAGAACACGCTCGACTCGCTGCGCTCCGCGCTCGGCCGCGGCGCGGACGCCGTCGAGACGGACGTACGGCTGACGCGGGACGGCGTGCCCGTGCTGCTGCACGACGCGACACTCAAGCGCCTGTGGGATCGGGACCGTCCGCTGGCCGCCCTGTCGGCGGACGAGGTGCGCGGGCTGACGGACGGCCGGGTGCCGACCCTGGCCGAGGCGCTCGCGGCGACCGAGGGCCACCGGGTGATGCTGGACCTCCCCGGCACCCCCGGCGCCGGGGCGGTGCGGCGGATCGTGGACGTGGTGCGGGAGTGCGGGGCGGCCGGCCGCGTGTACTACTGCGCGGGCGCCGCCGCCATGCTCGCCGTGCGCGCCGCCGACCCGGCGGCCGAGATCGCGCTGACCTGGACGTCCCTGGCGCCGCCCCGGCCCGCGCTGCTCGACGCGATCGGCCCGCGCTGGCTCAACTACCGCTTCTCCCTGGTCGACCGGGCCCTGGTGGACCGCGTCCACCGGGACGGCCGGCTGGTCTCCGTCTGGACCCCCGACACCCGCCGCAGCATGCGCCGCCTCCTCGCGATGGGCGTCGACTCGATCACCACCAACCGGGTCGACGTCCTGCACACCCTGCGCCGCACCGCCTGACCCGCCGGCCGGCCCCGCACCGCCCGGCCGTCGAGGCCGGTCATCCCTGGGCGGGCGCGGCGGCGGCCGGAAGCCGGGCCCCGGGCGCGGTGAGCGCCTCCAGGCGCTTGATCCTGCGCCGGAGGACGAGGAGCGGGATCACCCCGAAGACGCCGAACGACATGTCGATCACCGACCACCAGAAGGGGATGCCGCGGATCGGACCGCAGATCAGGGCGAGCGGAATGATGCCGGCGCAGGCGATCATCCCGAACTCCACGACCCAGATGTTGCGGACCGGATCGCGGTAGGGGCCGTAGAAGGCGACCGCGATCACGAGGTGGGCGAAGGCCAGCCAGTCGGTGCCGTAGAGCAGGAAGGGGTGCTCGGCGTCGGTCTCGTCGAGGCCGAGCCGGACGCGCTCGATCCAGTCCATGAGCGCGGGCAGGTGCTCCGGCCCGGACAGGGACCGCAGCAGGTCCTCGGTCCAGCGCAGTTCGTGCACCAGGGGGAAGGCCGTGGCGCCGCTGAGCACCAG
Organism: Streptomyces sp. NPDC000134; assembly: GCF_042899225.1. Lineage (NCBI taxonomy): Bacteria > Bacillati > Actinomycetota > Actinomycetes > Kitasatosporales > Streptomycetaceae > Streptomyces > Streptomyces sp. NPDC000134. The sequence continues at coordinate 208,331 of NZ_JBIAZN010000013.1, read as the reverse complement.
GCAGACGACGAAGAAGACCAGCCAGGCGCGGATGCCCTTGAGCAGGGCGGCTCTGTCGCTCATGGCGACACCCTACGCGCAGTTCTTGAACACGTTCAAAACATTGCGCTCCAGGGCACCATGAGCGGCGGAGCCGCCCCGCTGCCGGGACCTCAGCCGTCCAGCGAGGTCATCACGTGCTTGATCCGCGTGTAGTCGTCGAAGCCGTACGCGGAGAGGTCCTTGCCGTAGCCGGACTTCTTGAAGCCGCCGTGCGGCATCTCCGCGACCAGCGGGATGTGCGTGTTGATCCAGACGCAGCCGAAGTCCAGCTTCTTGGACATCCGCATGGCCCGGCCGTGGTCCTTGGTCCACACCGAGGACGCCAGCGCGTACTCCACGCCGTTGGCCCACTCGACGGCCTGGTCCTCGTCGCGGAAGGACTGGACGGTGATGACCGGGCCGAAGACCTCGTTCTGGATGATCTCGTCGTCCTGCTTCAGACCGGAGACGACGGTCGGCGCGTAGAAGTAGCCGCGCTCGCCGACCTGGTGACCGCCGGCCTCGACCTTGGCGTGGGCGGGCAGCCGCTCGATGAACCCGGCGACCTGCTTGAGCTGGTTGGGGTTGTTCAGCGGCCCGTACGCCACGTCCTCGTCGTCCGGCTGCCCGGTCTTCGTCTCGGCCGCCGCCTTCGCCAGCGCGCTCACGAACTCGTCGTGGACCGACTCGTGGACCAGCACGCGGGTGGCCGCCGTACAGTCCTGGCCCGCGTTGAAGTAGCCCGCCTCGGCGATGCCCGTGACGGCCTTGGCGATGTCGGTGTCCTCGAAGACGACGACCGGGGCCTTGCCGCCCAGCTCCAGGTGGACCCGCTTGAGGTCCTTCGACGCCGACTCGGCGACCGACATGCCGGCCCGCACCGAACCGGTGATGGAGGCCATCGCCGGGGTGGGGTGCTCGACCATCAGCCGGCCGGTGTCGCGGTCGCCGCAGATGACGTTGAAGACGCCCTTGGGCAGGATGGAGCCGATGATCCCGGCGATCAGGACGGTGGAGGCCGGGGTGGTGTCCGAGGGCTTGAGGACGACCGTGTTGCCCGCCGCCAGCGCTGGCGCGAACTTCCACACGGCCATCATCATCGGGTAGTTCCACGGCGCGACCTGCGCGCAGACCCCGATCGGCTCCCGGCGGACCATGGAGGTCAGGCCCTCCATGTACTCACCGGCCGCGCGCCCCTCCAGCATCCGCGCCGCGCCCGCGAAGAAGCGGATCTGGTCCACCATCGGCGGGATCTCCTCGGTGCGGGTCAGCCCGATCGGCTTGCCCGTGTTCTCCACCTCGGCCGCGATCAGCTCCTCGGCGCGCTCCTCGAACGCGTCCGCGATCTTCAGGAGGGCCTTCTGCCGCTCGGCCGGGGTGGTGTCCCGCCATGCCGGGAAGGCCGCGGCGGCCGCCGCCATCGCGGCGTCCACGTCCGCCGGCCCGGACAGCGGGGCGGTCGCGTACGCCTCGCCCGTGGCGGGGTTGACCACCTCGGTGGTCCGTCCGTCGGCGGCGTCCCGGAACTCACCGTCGATGTAGTTGCGCAGACGACGCAGTTCGGTGCTCACTGCCGGCCCTCCAAGTTCGGGTGTCCAATCACTGAGACATCCACCCTAGACGGATACCCGACGTTTTCAACACCCCTGGACACGCCCAGGTTGCGAAATCCGCAGACTTCGGTCTCGTACACAACGGATTTCATCGATCTCGTCTTGCGAAACTGTCGAGACGTCGTGCACAGTGAAGAGGTGGCCAGTCGAAGCGCAGAACCGAGGGACGCCAACCGGTCCAGGCAGCACACGCCCCAGTTGGACGCCGTCTCCCTCGCCATCATCGAACAGCTCCAGGAGGACGGCCGCCGGCCGTACGCCGCCATCGGCAAGGCCGTCGGCCTGTCCGAGGCGGCCGTGCGCCAGCGCGTCCAGAAGCTGCTCGACCAGGGTGTGATGCAGATCGTCGCCGTGACGGACCCGCTCACCGTGGGCTTCCGCCGCCAGGCGATGGTCGGTGTCAACGTGGAGGGCGACGTCGAGTCCGTCGCCGACGCGCTGACCGCCATGTCCGAATGCGAGTACGTCGTGATGACCGCGGGCTCCTTCGACCTGATGGTGGAGATCGTCTGCGAGGACGACGACCACCTGCTGGAGGTCATCAACCGACGCATCCGGGCCGTCCCCGGAGTGCGCTCCACCGAGAGCTTCGTCTACCTCAAGCTCAAGAAGCAGACCTACATGTGGGGAACCCGATAACCGTGAGCACCGACACCCCCAAGGACCTCAGCCGGACCGCGTACGACCACCTGTGGATGCACTTCACCCGCATGTCGTCGTACGAGAACGCCCCCGTCCCGACCATCGTGCGGGGTGAGGGCACCTACATCTACGACGACCAGGGCAAGCGCTACCTCGACGGGCTCGCCGGACTGTTCGTGGTCCAGGCCGGCCACGGGCGCGTCGAGCTGGCCGAGACCGCCTCCAAGCAGGCCCAGGAGCTGGCGTTCTTCCCGGTGTGGTCCTACGCCCACCCGAAGGCCGTCGAGCTGGCCGAGCGCCTCGCCCACCACGCCCCGGGCGACCTGAACAAGGTCTTCTTCACCACCGGCGGCGGCGAGGCGGTGGAGACCGCCTGGAAGCTCGCCAAGCAGTACTTCAAGCTGACCGGCAAGCCCACCAAGCACAAGGTGATCTCCCGCGCGGTCGCCTACCACGGCACTCCGCAGGGCGCCCTGTCGATCACCGGCCTGCCCGCCCTGAAGGCCCCCTTCGAGCCGCTGGTCCCCGGCGCCCACAAGGTCCCGAACACCAACATCTACCGGGCGCCGATCTTCGGCGACGACCCGGAGGCGTTCGGCCGCTGGGCCGCCGACCAGATCGAGCAGCAGATCCTCTTCGAGGGCCCGGAGACGGTCGCGGCCGTCTTCCTGGAGCCGGTGCAGAACGCCGGCGGCTGCTTCCCGCCCCCGCCCGGCTACTTCCAGCGGGTCCGCGAGATCTGCGACCAGTACGACGTGCTGCTCGTCTCCGACGAGGTCATCTGCGCCTTCGGCCGGCTCGGCACGATGTTCGCCTGCGACAAGTTCGGCTACGTCCCGGACATGATCACCTGCGCCAAGGGCATGACCTCGGGCTACTCCCCCATCGGCGCCTGCATCATCTCCGACCGCCTGGCCGAGCCGTTCTACAAGGGCGACAACACCTTCCTGCACGGCTACACCTTCGGCGGCCACCCGGTCTCCGCCGCGGTGGGCCTCGCCAACCTCGACCTGTTCGAGCGCGAGGGCCTCAACCAGCACGTCCTGGACAACGAGGCCAACTTCCGCTCCACCCTGGAGAAGCTCCACGACCTGCCGATCGTCGGCGACGTCCGCGGCAACGGCTTCTTCTACGGCATCGAGCTGGTGAAGGACAAGGACACCAAGGAGACCTTCACCGACGACGAGACCGAGCGCGTCCTGTACGGCTTCCTCTCCAAGAAGCTGTACGACAACGGCCTGTACTGCCGGGCCGACGACCGCGGCGACCCGGTCGTCCAGTTGGCCCCGCCGCTCATCTCCGACCAGGGGACCTTCGACGAGATAGAGCAGATCCTGCGCGCCACGCTGTCGGAGGCGTGGACCAAGCTCTGATCTTCGGCGCGTCTTCCGCGCGTCTTTCGCGCATCCCCTCGTGCCGTCCGCGCGGGAGGACCGTCCGCCGGCCCCGGCGCCGCCCGTTCGAGTGAAGAACGGCGGCCCGGGGCCGCGTGCTGTCCGCTCCGCCCCGCCCGCCCTGCCTAGCGTGCCTCAGTGACCGATGGGCCCGGCCGTCGTTGGCCCGGAAGGGGGACAGCGGCCGGGGAAAACGGATCAGAACCGAGGTGTACGCCCATGGTGGCCCCGCCGGACGACGACGTGCTCCGGGCACGCGCCCTGCACTTCCAGTACCACGACGGCTCCCCCGCGCTCCAAGGCGTCTCGCTCGGCGTCCGCGAGGGCGAGATCCTCGCCGTCGGCGGACCCCGCGGCAGCGGCAAGACCACCCTGCTGCGGTGCCTGGCCGGGCTGGTCCGGCCGCAGCGCGGCGAGGTCTGGTTCACCGGCCTGCCGGTGCACACGATGGGCCCGCTCGCCCGCGAACGGCTGCGCCGCGACCGGTACGGCTGGGTCGACCCGGCGCCGGTGCTGGTCCCCGAGCTGAACGCGTGGGAGAACGCCGCGCTGCCCCTGATGCTGCGCGGCACCGGCCGGCGCCGGGCCAAGAAGGCGGCGCTGGAGTGGCTGGACCGCCTCGACGTCGGGGACGGCGCCCGGCGCCGCCCGCACGAACTGCGCCAGTCCGAACGCCAGCGGGTGTGCATCGCCCGCGCGCTCGCCGTCACCCCGGCGGTCCTCTTCGCCGACGAGCCGACGGCGCCGCTGCACCGCGCCGACCGCGCGCATGTGCTGCGCACGCTCACCACGGCGGCCCGCTCCCACGGCATCACCGTCGTCGTCGCCACCGACGACGAGGAGACGGCCGCCCTCGCGGACCGCGCGATCACCCTGCTCGACGGACGCTGCGTCCAGACGGTCCACCTGCCCGCGGAGGAGGAGTCGGGGAGGTCCGGGGGCCCGGGGGCGCAGGCGCCCCCCGCGGAGGCCGCCGGGGCGGTGGGGGCCGCCGAGGCATCCGGGACCGTCGGCGCCGCCGGAACCGGCGGGGCCGCCGAAGCCGTCGCGTCCGGGCCCGCCGGGCCGGTCGTCCGGGCCGGCGGGACGGAGGGACGCGCCGCGTGCTCGCTCTCCGTCTGAGCCGCCGGCTGCACCTCGCCGTCCAGCTTCGCCGGCTGCTGGTCTCGGCCGCGTCGGCGGGCACCGCGTTCCTGCTGCTGTGCTCCCTCGGCCACGCGCTGAACCACCAGGACGCGCCCGCCGCCTCCGCCCTGCGCCTGGCCTGGTGCGCGGCGCCGCTCGCCGCCACCGTGTACCTCGCCGTCGCCGTCGCCCGCGCCGACCCGGTCACCCGGCCCCGGCCCGGTCTGTCGGCGATCGGCATCGGCCCCGGCCGCCTGATGGCCATGTCGGCGATCACCACGGCCCTGGCCTGCGCGCTCGGCTCCCTGCTGGCCCTCGCCGTCTTCCTGCACCTGCGCGGCGACCTCACGGGCCTGCCTTTCGACGGCGCCGCCGCCGACTCCCTCGCGGCCGGGCTGCCGCTGCCGTACCCGGCGGTGCTGACCCTGCTGGCGCTGGTACCGGCGGTCGCGGCGGCGGCGGTGGCCTTCAGCCGGCGCCCGCGCGAGTCCCGCCCCGCACCGGCGGAGGGCACGGGACGCCGGTACGGGCGCTTCGGGGCGTACGGCCTGGCGAGGCGGGAGACCTTCGGCGCGTACGGCCGGTTCGGCGCCCGCCGCGCGCCGGGACGGGCCGCCGACGGTACGAAGGCGCCCGGGACCCCGGCCCCGGCCCCGGCGCCGGACGACGGTACGCCGGGCGGTCCGGCGACCGGGACCGGCGACGGCGCGGCCGACGTCACGGCCGGCGGTGTCCTGCCGGCCCGGGTCCACCCGGCCGACTCCGCCACCACCGACCCCACCACCACCACCGACCCAGCCGCCACCGCGCCCGCCGCCACCACCGACCCAGCCGCCACCGCGCCCGCCACCACCACCGGCGGCACCCTGACCGCTCCCGCCCGCCCCGCCGACCCCTCGCCCGCCCCCGAGTCCGCGCCCGCTCCCCGGCACGGCACCACCGTCCTGCCCTGGGGTGTCGCCCTGCTGGCCGTCGGGCTCGCCGTCGAGGCCATGGCCGGCGGCACCCGGGGCACCGGCGCCGGTGTGCTCGGCGGGTGGGCGCTGACCGCGCTCGGACTGGCCCTCGCCGGGCCCGGCCTGACCCACCTGTGCGGCCGGCTCCTCCAGGCGGTCCGGCCCGGCGCCCTGCGGCTGCTGGCCGGGCGGGTCCTGATGGAGGAGGCGCACCGCATCGGCCGCCCCCTGGGCGTGGTCTGCGCGGTGGCCTCCGCGGCGTACGCGGCGGCGGTGCTGTACACCCCGGGCGGTTCGTCGTTCGGTCCGCTGCGCGCCCTCGGCGCGCTGGTCGTCGGGGGCTGCTCGGTCGCCACGCTGCTGACCGCCGCCGTCGAGGTCAAGCACGCCCGCGCCGACACCACCGGCGCGCTGCTGCGCCTCGGGGCGCCGGCCGGCCTGCTGCGCGCCGCCGCCGCCCTGCGCGCCGCGGCCCTGCTGGCCCTGTTCGCCCCGCTGACCCTGGCCGTCGCCGAACTGGCCGCGCTGCCGCTGAACCACGCGTGACGGGTCCTCGGAAAAAAGATCGAAGAAAGTCCCGCGATCGGCGATGAGTTCACACGGGACCCCCGGTCTACCCCTGCGAACGGCACGACACCGATGGGAGAGACCCCGCATGTACCAGCAGATGATCTTCGTGAACCTGGCGACCGACGACCTCGACGCCTCGAAGAAGTTCTTCACGGAGCTCGGTTACTCGCTCAACACCCAGTTCAGCGACGACAGCACCGCCTCGTTCCCGATCAGCGACACCATCGTCGCGATGCTGCACACCCCGCAGAAGTACTCCGTGTTCACGAAGAAGGAGATCATCGACTCCCGGACGCACAGCGAGGTGCTGATCGCGCTGAGCGCCGAGAGCCGCGCCAAGGTGGACGAGCTGGTGGAGAAGGCCGTCGCGGCCGGCGGCCGGGTCACCGGCGAGACCCAGGACCACGGTTTCATGTACGGCCGTGCCTTCGAGGACCTCGACGGCCACACCTGGGAGGTCGTCTGGATGGACCCGGCGGCCGTCGAGAGCTGACGGACAGACGTCCTCACGGTCCTAGCATGGGCGGGTGGACGACCATCTGATACCCGCCCAGCCGCATCACGCCTCGCACGACCGGGAGATCGAGTCCCTCGCCGAGTTCGACGAGGTCGTCGCCCGGGACGGCACGCTCGCGCACTACCGCGTGCAGGCCGTCGACCTGACGGACCGTACGGAGGTGCTCACCTCCGTCGGCACCGAGGGCGCCGTCTTCCTCGGCTGCCCGATGGACCCCGCCGCGGCCACCGCCGTACGCGCCGCCGGGGCACTGGTGTTCCCCCCGGTGCCCGGCCTGCCCTTCGACCCGTACCGGGCGTTCGTCTACTCCCCCGGCGAACTGTTCGCGTCCCTGGACGAGGGGTACGAGGCGACACCGGACGCCCTCGCCTACGCCTGGTTCCAGCGGACCAGGTCGGACGGGGACGTCTTCGGCTCCATGCTGCGCGCCGTCCACGACGACTCCGTCTCGGACGCGGTCGACGAACTCCTCGTCGGCGCCCGGGTGGTGGGCGTGATGGGCGGCCACGCCATGGCGCGCGGCACCGAGGAGTACGCCGGAGCCGCCCGGCTCGGGCGCGAACTGGCGCGCGCCGGGCTCACGGTGGCGACCGGCGGCGGACCGGGCGCCATGGAGGCGGCCAACCTCGGCGCCTACGCCGCCCCGTTCGGCGACGCGATGCTGGAGGAGGCGCTGCTGCTGCTCGCCAAGGCGCCCTCCTTCACCCCGTCGGTCACCGAGTGGGCGCGCGCCGCCTTCGAGGTGCGCGGACGCTGGCCGGGCGGGGGCGCCTCGGTCGGCATCCCGACTTGGTTCTACGGCCACGAGCCGCCGAACGCCTTCGCGTCGCACATCGCCAAGTACTTCGCCAACGCCACCCGCGAGGACGGCCTGCTGGCCCGGTCCAACGCGGGGGTGGTGTTCCTGCCGGGCGCCGCCGGGACCGTACAGGAGATCTTCGACAACGCGACGCCGAACTACTACGAGTCGCGCGGCGAGCCCACGCCCATGGTGCTGGTGGACCGGGCGCACTGGACGGAGAAGCTGCCGGCGTGGCCGCTGCTGCGGGCGCTGGCGCGGGGACGGTCGATGGAGTCCCGGATCGTCCTGGTCGACCGGATCGAGGAGGCTCCGGCGGCGCTGAAACGTCATCGAGGTTAATAAGAGGGCAAAGTCAAAGCCCTTACCCGACATGTGCGTTGACACCGGTCGGGCACTGCCAATAGACCTGTGAGTCTCCTGGGGCCACAGTGTTGCGGAAGTGTGAGCAGCGGTCCCGGGCGAACCCCCCGCATCCACGTATCCGGTAAAGGACCACCGTGCCCCTGTCCATACTCAGAAGCGCGGCTTCCCGCCGCAGCGTCCGCGCCCTCGGCGTGGCCACCGCCACGGCCGCCCTCGCCATCGGCGCCGCAGGCAACGCGTTCGCCTGCAACATCGGCGAGTTCTCCGCCGCCGCGACGTGCGAAGGCGACAAGGGCGTCATCACCGTCACCGACGTGGACCCCTCCGGTGTCCCCGCCACGGTGACGGTCTACCGCCAGGACGGCGGCGCCGAGGTCGAGGTCGGTTCGCAGCAGGTGAAGGGCTCCCGCGAGGGCGTCACCATCACCTTCGCCGAGGACTGGAAGCCCAAGACGGAGTACCGCGTACACGTCAAGGCAGCCAGCTACGTCGACGAGGACATCAAGCCGAACCTCGTCACCCCGGACACCGCCTGCGGCGGCGGCGAGGAGGAGGAGTCCCCGACTCCGACGTCCACCCCGTCCGAGTCGTCCTCCACCCCGGCGGAGGAGGAGCCCGGGTCCCCGACTCCGGTCCCGTCCACGCCGGCCGCCTCGCCGAGCGACAGCACCGTCCCGGCCGGCGGCGAGGCCGGCAACGCGCCCTCGCCCGCGGCCGGCCAGGACAACCTCGCCGAGACCGGTGCCAGCTCCAACACCGGCCTGATCGTCGGCATCGCGGCCGTGCTGGTCGTCGTCGGCGGCGGCGCGGTCTTCTTCGGCCTGCGGCGCCGCGGCGCGAACAACAACGGCTGACGTCCCGCCCGTCGTACGGTGGCCCGTCCCCGCCCGGGGGCGGGCCACCGCCGTGTCCGGGTCCGGCCGCCCGGCGCCCGCGCGGGGGTCTATCCGAAGGCCGCCTTCTCCCGCCAGAAGTCCAGCAGTCCGCGGTCGCCCAGCACCTGGAGTTCCGGGGCGTCCAGCGGAAGGCGCCCGTAGAAGGCGAGCAGCACGGAGAGGACCGGGCCGCGCAGCGCGACGGCCGCCTTCTCGTGGCCGCGGCGCCAGACGACGCCGTCCTCGGCCGCCTCGATCAGCCACTCGGCGTTCAGCTCGGCGGGGGTGTCGGTGGCGTGCAGATGGATGGTGCGGCCGGGTGCGCGCAGGTCCTTGCCCGGTCCGTCCGGGATCGCCCGCTGGACGAACCGCACGATCTCCAGCAGTTCGTCGACCGCGTCGGCGGCCACCTCGGCCGGTACGGCGGGCAGCGGCAGGCCGGCCGCGAGGGCGGCGTCGGCGCCGTGCACGACGAGTTCGTGCGTCATCCGGCGGGCCCAGAACCCCGCGGTGGGCTCCCCGGTCCACGCCCACACCCGCGCGTCGGGGCCGGCCTCGCGCAGGGTGCCCTCGATCGCGGCGCCGGTCTGCGCCAGCCACTCCCGGAGCGCGGCGGCGTCACCCGTGCCCGCGGGGCCCTCCCGTCCGGGCACCTGGTCCCACGGGACCTCCTCCTGGGCACGGGTGCGCACCACCGTCTCCGTCCAGCGCAGGCCGCGGACGATGTGCCGGACCAGCTCCTCCAGGGTCCAGTCCGGGCAGGTCGGCACGGTGGCGGACAGGTCGGCGCCCGAGGCGAGCACCGCCTCCAACTGCCGTACCTGGTCGGCGATCTCGGCGCAGTAGCGGTCGTGTGCGAGACGTGTCATACGCCTCACCCTACGAGCGGACGATCAGCCGAGCACCACGATTTCGGCCGCGTCGAACTCCACGCCGACCCGAGCGCCGACCGCGGGCGCGTCCCGCAGCGCGCACTCCGCCTCCAGTCGGGGCGCGCCCCCGGGCTGGACGTGCACGGCGACATGGGTACCGCGGAAGGTGCGGGCGGTGACCGTGCAGGGCAGGCCCGTGCCGGCGGCGGCGAGCCGGACACCGGCGGGGCGCACCAGGACCGTACGGCTGCCCTGCGGGGCGTCCTCGGGGACCGGCAGCTTGCCCCACGGGGTGTCGGCGACCGTCCCGGCGACGGTCGCGGCGGCCACGTTGTCGAAGCCGAGGAACCGGGCGACGAACGCGTCGGCGGGCCGCTGCCAGACCTCCAGCGGGGTGCCCTGCTGGGCGATCCGCCCGTCGCGCATCACCACCACCCGGTCGGCCAGCGCGAACGCCTCGCCCTGGTCGTGGGTGACGGCGAGGACCGTGGTGCCGAGCCGGCCGAACAGCTCCCTCAGCTCCACCACCAGCCGCTCCCGCAGCGAGCGGTCGAGCTGGCCGAGCGGCTCGTCCAGCATCAGCAGTCGGGGCCGGGGCGCGAGCGCGCGGGCGAGCGCCACCCGCTGCTGCTCACCGCCGGACAGCGCCGCCACCGACCGGCGGGCGGCGCCCGGCAGCCCGACCAGCTCCAGCAACTCCCGTACCCGCTCCTGCTGTTCGGCCTTGGCCGCCCCGTGCATCCGGGGGCCGAAGGCGACGTTCCCGGCCACGTCGCGCTGCGGGAACAACTGGTGGTCCTGGAACATCAGCCCGACCTCGCGCCGGTGCGCGGGCACCCCCGCCTGGTCCCGCCCGTCGAGCAGCACCCGTCCGGCGTCCAGTCGCTGGAGCCCGGCGACCGCCCGCAGCAGCGTGGACTTGCCGCTGCCGCTGGGTCCGAGCACGCACACGATCTCGTGCTCGGCGACATCGAGGCCGACACCGTCGAGCACGGCCCGCCCGCCGAAGCGGACGGTGGCGCCTTCGAGGCTGAGCAGCATGGTCAGAACTCCCCGGTACGGTCGGTCCGCAGCTTCTCCAGCACCAGCAGCGCCACCGCGCACACGATCATCAGAATGGTCGACAGGGCCATCGCCTGGCCGTAGTTCATCTCCCCGGGCCGCCCCAGCAGCCTGGCCACGGCCACCGGCAGCGTCGGGTTGTCGGGCCGCGCGATGAACACCGTCGCCCCGAACTCCCCCAGCGACACCGCGAAGGCGAACCCGGCCGCGACCGCCAGCGCCCGCCGCACCAGCGGCAGGTCGACCTCCCGCCAGACCCGCCACGGCGACGCCCCCAGCACCGCCGCCGCCTCCCGCAGCCCGGCGTCCACCGCCCGCAGCACCGGCAGCATGGTCCGTACGACGAAGGGGACGCCCACCAGCGCCTGGGCGAGCGGCACCAGGAACCAGGAGGAGCGCAGGTCCAGCGGCGGTTCGTCGAGCGCGATCAGGAACCCGAAGCCGACGGTCACCGCCGACACCCCGAGCGGCAGCATCAGCAGCGCGTCGAAGCCCCGCACCAGACGGCCCGCGTCCCGGCGGGTCAGCGCGGTGGCGGCGAGGGAGCCGATCAGTACGGCGATGACGGTGGCGGCGAGGGCGTACCGCAGGGAGTTGCCGACGGCGTCGATCGGCGGGACGAGGAAGGCGCCGCCGTCCTCGTGGGTGAGCGCCCGGTAGTAGCCGAGGCCGCCGTCCAGCGACCGCTGGACCAGTACCGCGAGCGGCAGCAGGATCAGTACCGCGACGGTGACCAGCACCCCCGCCAGCAGCGCCCGCTGCCCGGCCCCGCGCGGGCGGCGGGCCGTGACCGAGGCGTCCACCAGTTTCAGGGCCGTCTCCCGCCGCCGTACCGTCCAGGCGTGCACGGCGAGGATCACGGCGACCGCGGCGAACTGGACCAGGGTCAGCACGGCGGCGGTGGCGAGGTCGAAGACCTGCGAGGTCTGCCGGTAGATCTCCACCTCCAGGGTGGAGAAGGTGGGCCCGCCGAGGATCTGCACCACACCGAAGGAGGTGAAGGTGAACAGGAACACCATCAGCGCGGCGGCGGCCACCGCGGGCGCCAGCGCGGGCAGTGTGACCCGGCGCCAGGCCGCCGCCGGGGAGGCCCCGAGCATCCGCGCGGCCTCCTCCTGGCGCGGGTCGAGCTGGGACCACAGGCCGCCGACGGTGCGCACGACGACGGCGTAGTTGAAGAACACGTGCGCGAGCAGGATCGCCCACACCGTGGTGTCCAGTCGCAGCCCCCACAGCTCGTCCAGCAGCCCGCCCCGGCCGACCAGCGCCAGGAACGCCGTGCCGACGACGACCGTGGGCAGCACGAACGGCACGGTGACCACGGCCCGCAGCACCTGCTTGCCGGGGAAGTCCAGCCGGGCGAAGACGTACGCGCCGGGCAGCGCGATCAGCAGGGTGAGCGCGGTGGAGGCCAGTGCCTGCCAGGTGGTGAACCACAGCACGTGCCGGACGTCGGCGGCGGTCACCACCTCCCCGATCCGGCCGAGGTGCCACCCGGCGCCGTCCTTCAGCCCCCGGGCGACGATCGCCGCCACCGGGTAGGCGAAGAAGACGGCGAAGAACGCGACGGGCACCGCCATCAGGGCGAGCCGCGCCGCGCCCGCGCGCCGCCGGACGGCTGCCTCGGTCACTTCAGTACGAGCGAGGTCCACGACTTGACCCAGTCGTCACGGTGCTCGGCGATCTCCGCCGGGGCCATGGTCTCGGGGTGGGTCACGGCCGGCATGTTGTCGGTGTAGACGGCGGGCAGCTTCGTACCGGAGACCACCGGGTTGACGTACATGTTCAGTGGCATGTCCTCCTGGAACCTCTCGCTGATCAGGAAGTCGATGAGCGCCTTGCCGCCCTCGGTGTTCTTCGCGTTGCTCAGCAGGCCCGCGAACTCGGTCTGCCGGAAGCAGGTGCCGGTGGCGACTCCGGTGGGCGCGGTCTTCGGCCGCGGGTCGGCGTAGACCACCTCGACGGGCGGCGAGGAGGCGTACGAGACGACCAGCGGCCGGTCGCCGCCCGCCTTGCGGCCGCCGGCCGAACCGGAGAACTCCTCGTTGTACGCCTGCTCCCAGCCGTCGACGACCTTCACGCCGTTGGCCCTCAGCTTCTTCCAGTACTGCGTCCAGCCTCCCCCGCTTCCGGCTCCGCCCGAGCGGGAGGCGCCCCCGTCGCCGTACTTAGCGGCGGTGCCGAGCAGGAAGCCGAGGCCGGGCGAGGAGGTGCCGGCGTTCTCGGTGACCAGGAGGTCCTTGTACGCGGGCTCGGCCAGGTCGTCGAAGGAGGCGGGCGGCGTCAGCTCGTGCTCGCGGAAGTACGCCTTGTCGTAGTTGACGCAGATGTCGCCGTAGTCGACGGGCGTGACCCGGTGCTTCCCGGCGTCGAGCCGGTACCGCTCGTCGACCCGGTCCAGGCCCTTGGCCTCGTACGGCTGGAACAGGCCGTTGTCCAGGGCGCGGGAGAGCAGGGTGTTGTCGACGCCGAAGAGGACGTCGCCCTGGGGGTTGTCCTTGGTCAGGATCGCCTTGTTGACGGCCTGCCCGGCGTCGCCGTCCTCCAGGACCTTGACCCGGTAGCCGGACTCCTTCTCGAAGGCGGCGATGACGCTCTTGGACGCGGCCCACGAGTCATGGCTGACCAGGGTGACGGTCCGGGAATCGCCGGACCCCTCGTCGCCGCCGGACGACGATCCGCACGCGGACACGGTGACCAGGCCGAGCCCTGCGGCCAGGACGGCGGCCTTCTTGGTGATGCTCACTGGATTCCTCCTGGGACGGTCCAGGAAGAGACGCGGCCCCGCCCGGGGCCCCTCGTCGGGACCCGGGCAGGGCGCAACAGCTCGAGTGGTGACCGATCTCCCTACCCAGAATGACCTGGGCGAGGTTCGGAGGGTCTGCGGCCGGTGCCGCACTCTCAGCGCTGTGGCGCTCCCCTGTCGGAATATGAAGATGTCGGACGCGAAGACGCCCGGTACGGAACCGACCGGACTCTTACGTCGGTCAGGTTACCGCTCGCCGGCGGCGAGCTGCCCACACGCCCCGTCGATCTCCTGACCGCGGGTGTCCCGGACGGTCACCGGCACACCGTGGGCGGCGATCGACTCGACGAACGCCTTCTCGTCCTCGGGCCGCGAGGCGGTCCACTTCGACCCGGGCGTCGGGTTCAGCGGGATCAGGTTGACGTGCACGGGCTTGCCCTTGAGCAGCCTTCCGAGCCGGTCACCGCGCCACGCCTGGTCGTTGATGTCCCGGATCAGCGCGTACTCGATGGACAGCCGGCGCCCGGACTTCGCGGCGTACTCCAGCCCGGCGTCCAGCACCTCGCGGACCTTCCAGCGGGTGTTCACCGGCACGAGGGTGTCGCGCAGCTCGTCGTCGGGGGCGTGCAGCGAGATGGCCAGGCGGCACTTGAAGCCCTCGTCGGCGAAGCGGTGGATCGCGGGGACGAGGCCGACGGTGGAGACGGTGATGCCGCGCTGGGACAGGCCGAGGCCGTCGGGCTCGGGGTCGGTGAGGCGGCGGATGGCGCCGACGACCCGGTTGTAGTTGGCCAGGGGCTCGCCCATGCCCATGAACACGATGTTGCTCAGCCGCGCCGGGCCGCCGGGGACCTCGCCGTCCCTGAGCGCCCGCATCCCGTCGACGATCTGGTGCACGATCTCGGCGGTCGACAGGTTCCGGTCGAGACCGGCCTGTCCGGTGGCGCAGAACGGGCAGTTCATCCCGCAGCCCGCCTGGGAGCTGATGCACATGGTCACCCGGTCCGGGTAGCGCATCAGCACCGACTCCACGAGGGTGCCGTCGAACAGCTTCCACAGCGTCTTGCGGGTGGTCCCCTCGTCGGTCGACAGATGCCGCACGACGCTCATCAGCTCGGGCAGCAGCGCCTCCCGGAGCCGGCCGCGCGAACCGGCGGGGATGTCGGTCCACTGCTCCGGGTCGTGCGCGTAGCGCGCGAAGTAGTGCTGGGAGAGCTGCTTGGCACGGAACGGCTTCTCGCCGGCCGCGGCCACCGCTTCCTTGCGCTCGGCGGGCGAGAGGTCGGCGAGATGCCGCGGCGGCCGCTTCGCTCCGCGGGGCGCGGCGAAGGTCAGCTCACCGGGGGCAGGACGGGCCACGGTCGGACAACTCCTCAAGACGACGGGCCTGTGGCAACCCCGCGGCGCGGGGACGACGGCAGGGCCATGCCGGAGCCAGGAGACCTCACAGGATCGCCCCCGCGTCGGCGGGGACGAGGAAAGGGCCCGCGGCCAGACGCCACGAGCCCTTCCAGCGTACCCGACCGCCGTCAACCCGAGCCGACGAAGATCACCAGCAGCAGCCACACCACCGGTGCGGTCGGCAGCAGGGAGTCCAGGCGGTCCATGATGCCGCCGTGGCCCGGGAGCAGCGTGCCCATGTCCTTGATACCGAGGTCGCGCTTGATCATCGACTCGCCGAGGTCGCCCAGGGTGGCGCTGACGGCGACCGCGAGGCCCAGCAGCAGCCCCTGCCACCAGGCGCCGTCGTCGATCAGGAACTGCGTGCACAGCGCGCCCGCCACCATCGCGAACGACACCGCGCCGAGCAGGCCCTCGCGGGTCTTGCCGGGGCTGATCCGCGGCGCGAGCTTGGTCCGGCCGAACCGCCAGCCCACCGCGTACGCGCCGGTGTCGCTGACGACCGTCAGCACCAGGAAGGTCAGCACCCGCCGGGGCCCGTCGTCGGCCGTCAGCATCAGGGCGACGAAGGTGGCCAGGAACGGCACGTAGAACGCGGCGAACACGCCCGCGGTGACGTCCCTGAGGTAGCCCTCGGGCGGTTCCGTCATCCGCCACACCAGCACCGCCAGCGCCGTGAGCGCCATGGCGACCCACGCGCCCTCGGCGCCCCGGACGTAACCGGCGACGACCATCGCCGCGCCGCCGACCGCCAGCGGGACGAGCGGCGCCTTGATGCCCTTGCGCTCCTCCAGCCGCTTGGTCAGCTCCCACAGGCCGACCACGACGGCGACGACGACGACCGCGACGAACACGGCCTTGACGACGAACAGCGACGCGATGATCACCACGCCGAGTCCGAGGCCGACCCCTATCGCGGCACCCAGGTCGCGCCCCGCGGTCTTCTTCTGCGGCCGGGGCACCGGCTGCGGGGCGTCGGGCATGGGCTCCGGATTCCGCGGCGCCGCCTGGTACGGCCGCGCCGCCGGGACGTCGTCGTGGAACGCGGGGCCGCCCGGCCGAGCGGCCCCCCGGTCCTCATCCTGGTCTCCGCCGTGTTCGGGTACGTCGGGCACGATGGGCATGGGGCGAGTCTGCTGCGCGTAGGGCGCATCGTACGCGGGACCCGCCGGGGCAACCCCCTGGACAGGCCCCTGGTCGGACGGCCCCCAGTACCCGGTCTGCGGCGGCGCCCCCCAGGAAGAGTCGTTCATCAGACCTCGAGCAGCTCCGCTTCCTTGTGCTTGAGGAGTTCGTCCACCTGGGCGACGTACTTCGAGGTGGTGTCGTCGAGCTCCTTCTCCGCACGGCGGCCCTCGTCCTCGCCGACCTCGCCGTCCTTGATCAGCTTGTCGATGGCGTCCTTGGCCTTGCGGCGCACCGCGCGGATGGAGACCTTGGCGTCCTCGCCCTTGCTCCGGGCCACCTTGATGTACTCGCGGCGGCGCTCCTCGGTCAGCTCGGGGAACACCACGCGGATGATGTTGCCGTCGTTGCTCGGGTTGACGCCCAGGTCGGAGTCGCGGATGGCCTGCTCGATGTTGCGCAGGGCGCTCTTGTCGAACGGCGTCACCACGGCCATGCGCGGCTCCGGCACGGAGAACGAGGCCAGTTGGTTGATCGGCGTCGGCGCGCCGTAGTAGTCGGCCACGATCTTGTTGAACATCGCCGGGTGCGCACGGCCGGTGCGGATCGCGGCGAAGTCCTCCTTGGCGACCACGACGGCCTTCTCCATCTTCTCCTCGGCCTCGAGGAGGGTCTCTTCGATCACCACTTGCTCCTGCGTGTCTTGAGTAGGCCCGGCTGCGGTTCCTCGTCGGGGCGGCGGCCGGCTGCGTCGCGTCTTCTTCTGCACGGTTCCCGACCGGCAGGACATTGTCCATCCCCCGGCGGGGCCCCGTGGTTCATCCGGTCAGGCCCGGCTGTCCTGCTCACCCACGAGCGTGCCGATCTTCTCACCCTTGACGGCACGGGCGATGTTGCCCTCCTTCAGGAGTTCGAACACCACGATCGGGAGCTTGTTGTCGCGGCAGAGCGTGACCGCCGTGGCGTCGGCGACCTTCAGCTCGCGGGTGATGACCTCGCCGTAGCCCAGGGCGTCGAACTTGACCGCGTCCGGGTTGGTCTTCGGGTCGGAGTCGTAGACCCCGTCCACGCCGTTCTTGCCCATGAGGAGCGCCTCGGCGTCGATCTCCAGGGCGCGCTGGGCGGCGGTGGTGTCGGTGGAGAAGTACGGCATGCCCATGCCGGCGCCGAAGATGACCACGCGGCCCTTCTCCAGGTGGCGCACGGCGCGCAGCGGGATGTAGGGCTCGGCGACCTGGCCCATGGTGATGGCGGTCTGCACGCGGCAGTCGACGCCCTCCTTCTCCAGGAAGTCCTGGAGGGCCAGGCAGTTCATGACGGTGCCGAGCATGCCCATGTAGTCGGAGCGGGCCCGGTCCATGCCGCGCACCTGGAGTTCCGCGCCGCGGAAGAAGTTGCCGCCGCCGATGACGATGGCGATCTGCGCGCCGTCCCGGACGACGGCCGCGATCTCGCGCGCGATGGCGTGCACCACGTCGGGGTCGACGCCGAGGCCCCCGCCGCCGGAGAACGCCTCTCCGGACAGCTTCAGCAGGAACCGGCCGCGTACTTTGCCGTCGTCGCTCTTCTCGGCCTTGGTGGTCATCGCAATCTCACTTCTTTTCCTTGGCGCACATACGAAGAAGGCCACTGCCGGTGGGGTGCTGGCATCCCATGCGCGGCAATGGCCTCCTCGTCAGTTCTGCAGCCGCCCGCGTGTGACGCGGGCGGGTGCTGTCGACCCTACCGGGGTCGTGCGTCCGTCGCGGTACGGACTCAGATGCCGACCTTGATGCGCGAGAAGCGCTTCAGGGTGACACCGGCCTCGTCCAGGACCTTCTGGACGGACTTCTTGTTGTCCAGCGCGTACGGCTGGCCGAGCAGCGTGGCGTCCTTGAAGAAGCCGTTGAGGCGACCCTCGACGATCTTCGGCAGGGCGGCCTCGGGCTTGCCCTCGGCGCGGGTGGTCTCCTCGGCGATGCGGCGCTCGGCCTCGACGATGTCGGCCGGGACGTCGTCCTTGGAGAGGTACTTCGGGGCGAACGCGGCGATGTGCTGCGCGATGCCCTTGGCGACCTCGGCGTTCGGCTTGTCCAGCTCGACGAGGACACCGATCTGCGGGGGCAGGTCGGGCATCGTGCGGTGCATGTACGCGGTGACGAAGCCGTCGGCGAACCGCGCGAAGCGGTCCAGGACGATCTTCTCGCCGAGGTTGGCGTTGGCCTCGTCGACGTACGCCTGGACGGTCTTGCCGGGCTCGATCTCGGAGGCGAGCAGGGCCTCCAGGTCGGCCGGGGCGGCCTTGGCGACGTGCTCGGCGATGGTCTTGGCGACGTTCTGGAAGCGGTCGCCCTTGGCCACGAAGTCCGTCTCGCACTTCAGCTCGACGAGGACGCCGGAGGAGTTGTCGTCGGCGATGATCGACACGACCGCGCCGTTCTCCGCGGAGCGGCCCTCGCGCTTGGCGACGCCCTTCTGGCCCTTGATGCGGAGCGCCTCGACGGCCTTCTCGACGTTGCCGTCGGCCTCGTCCAGCGCCTTCTTGCAGTCCATCATGCCGGCGCCGGTGAGCTCCCGGAGCTTCTTGACGTCGGCGGCGGTGTAGTTCGCCATGATTCTGGAATCTCTCTCGAAGTCCGAAGATCTACGGGTCGGACGGCGGAGGCCGCTGGGCCCCCGCCGTCCGGCACCCGAAGGGGGTGAGGGGTCAGGCCTGCTCGGCGTCCGCGGCGGGGGCCTCGGCAGCCGGGGCCTCGGCAGCCGGGGCCTCGGCGGCCGGCGCCTCGGCGGCCTCGGCCGGCTTCTCGTCCTCGGCAGCCTCCGCGGCGGGGGCCTCGGCGGCGGGAGCCTCGGCGTCGGCCGGGGCCTCCTCGCCCTTCTTCTCGCCCTCGAGCAGGTCGCGCTCCCACTCGGCCAGCGGCTCGCCCGCGGCCTTCTCGCCCTTGCCCTCGGTGGCCACACCGCTGCGGGCGATGAGGCCCTCGGCGACGGCGTCGGCGATCACGCGGGTGAGCAGGGTGACGGAGCGGATCGCGTCGTCGTTGCCCGGGATCTTGTAGTCGACCTCGTCGGGGTCGCAGTTGGTGTCGAGGATGGCGACGACCGGGATGTTGAGCTTCCGGGCCTCGCCGACCGCGATGTGCTCCTTCTTGGTGTCCACGATCCAGACGGCGCTGGGCACCTTGGACATCTCGCGGATACCACCGAGGGTCTTCTCCAGCTTGGCCTTCTCGCGCGAGAGCACGAGAAGCTCCTTCTTGGTCAGACCGGACGCGGCGACGTCCTCGAAGTCGATCTGCTCCAGCTCCTTGAGGCGCTGCAGACGCTTGTAGACGGTCGAGAAGTTGGTGAGCATGCCGCCCAGCCAGCGCTGGTTGACGTAGGGCATGCCGACGCGGGTGGCCTGCTCGGCGATGGCCTCCTGCGCCTGCTTCTTCGTGCCGACGAACATGACCGTGCCGCCGTGGGCGACGGTCTCCTTGACGAACTCGTAGGCGCGGTCGATGTACGACAGCGACTGGAGCAGGTCGATGATGTAGATGCCGTTGCGCTCGGTGAAGATGAAGCGCTTCATCTTCGGGTTCCAGCGACGGGTCTGGTGACCGAAGTGGACGCCGCTCTCCAGCAGCTCCCGCATCGTGACGACGGCCATGGCCGTTTCTCCTTGTGTTTCTCGGTTGTGCCGCGGAAGCCGGACGGCTCCCGCGCCTGACGCCCGCGATGCGCCGTGCCACGAGGGACCGAGGGGCGCTGATACGTGCCGTCGACCGGCCGCGTATCGGGGCGTGCGAAGTCGACCCGGTGACCCGGATCGCCACCAGAAGTGTACGGGACCCGGGGAGCGCCGGGTGACGCCGCTGTCCACAACCGGCGCGTGGTCCACAGCCCCGGGCGGCACCCGGCGCCCGTGCGGGACGGTTGCGCCATGCGAGCGCGACGAAGGCGATGGACGCGGACGGGGTGCTGGGCCGCCCTGCTGTTGATCATGACGGCCCTCCCGGGGGCACCGCCGGCGATGGTGACGGCCGCCGACGGCGGCGGGCCGGGCGTACCGGTCCCCGCCGTGGCGCGGCTCTGGCCGACCGGCGCGCGTCCGGTGGTGGTGCGTGGCTGGGAACCGCCGGCGACCCCGTACGGGCCGGGGCACCGCGGCGTGGACCTCGCGGCCGTCCCGGGGAGCCCGGTCCGGGCGGTGGCGCCGGGGCGGGTCGCCTTCGCCGGGCGCGTGGCCGGCCGGGGCGTGGTGTCGGTGGAGCCGGCGGGGACGGGCGACCCGCCCCTGCGGACGACGTACGAGCCGGTGCGGGCCTCGGTGCGCGAGGGCGCGGAGGTCACGGCGGGCGAGATCGTCGGCACGCTGGAACCCGCCACCGCCTCCCACTGCCCGGACGGCTGCCTGCACTGGGGCCTGCGGCGGGCCGGTGCCTACCTCGACCCCCTGGCCCTGCTCCCGCCGTGGCTCCTGACCGGCGGCCCGTCGAGACTGCTGCCGGTCCTGGGAGTACCCCTCCCGCCCCGGCAGCCGTGACGACGGCCGGGGGGCGGGCGCGGGGCCGGTCAGTCGCCCCGGACCCCCCGGAGCACCATCGACACCGCCGCTTCGGTGATCGTCTCCGGCGGCTCGGCGGCGCCCAGCTCGGTCCGGCGTACGGCCGCGTCGACGACGCCCTGGAGCAGCATCGCCGCGAGCCGGGGTTCCGCGTGGCCCATGTCCGCGAGCGCCTCGACGATCATCGCGACCAGGCCGCCGTGCGCCGCGCGGATCTTCTCCCGGGCGCCGGCGTCCAGCTCGCTCGCGGAGATGGCGACGACCGCGCGGTGGCGCCGGTCACCGACCAGTTCGAGCTGCTTGCGGACATACGCCTCGACCTTGGCCGCCGGCCGGTCCGCCGCGGCCATCGCCGCCTCGACCTCCGCCGCCCAGACGGGGAAGTCGACCGCGCACAGCTCCTCCACGACCGCGGCCCGCGACCGGAAGTACTCGTACACGGAGGACCGCGCGAGTCCCGTCCGCTCGGCCAGCGCGGGGAAGGTCAGCGCCTCCGTCCCGCCCTCGGACAGCAGGGAGCGTGCCGCGTCCAGCAGGGCGGCACGCTGCATCGACCGGTGCTCGGCCACGGAGGCCGCTCGAATCCTTGGCACGTCAACCACTGTACGGACGCCTCACCCCGGGCGGGAGTCACCCGGCCCGGCCGGGGGACGGCCCGGCCGGCTCAGCGGCCGAATCCGGCCAGCTTGGCGCGGAGTTGCAGGACCGACTTGGTATGGATCTGGCTGACCCGACTCTCCGTGACGCCCAGCACATTGCCGATCTCGGCGAGGGTGAGCCCCTCGTAGTAGTAGAGCGTGACGACGGTCTTCTCCCGGTCGGGCAGCGTGTTGATGGCCCGTGCCAGGAATCGGCGCAGCTCGCGGTCCTCGGCCACCTCCACCGGGTCGTCGGCGGTGGTGTCCTCCAGCGTGTCCATCAGGCTGAGCCGGTCCCCGCCCTCGCCGCCGACGTGCAGCAGCTCCTCCAGGGCCACCACGTTGGCCAGCGACAACTGGCTGAACACCGCGTGCAGTTCGTCGACCGCGATGCCCATCTCGGCGGCCACCTCGCTCTCCGAGGGGGTCCGTCTCAGCCGGGCCTCCAGCGTCGCGTAGGCCCGCTCGACGTTGCGCGCCTTCTGCCGCACGGAGCGCGGAATCCAGTCCAGTGCCCGCAGCTCGTCGATCATCGCGCCCCGGATGCGGGTGATCGCGTACGTCTCGAACTTGATCTCCCGGTCGATGTCGAACTTCTCGATCGCGTCGATCAGCCCGAACACCCCGGACGAGACGAAGTCCGCCTGCTCGACGTTGGGCGGCAGCCCCACGCTCACCCGTCCCGCCACGTACTTCACGAGGGGCGAGTAATGCAGGATGAGCTGCTCACGCAGTTGCTCGTCCCCCGTCGTCTTGTACGACCGCCACAACTCGTCGAGCGTCGAGGGAGCGGGCGGCCGGACGCTGGCACCGTCGCGGGCGGCTGGGGGGATGGCCGCCCGGTCGGGCCCGGAGGTGTGCTGGGGCATTCGTCGCCTTGTGCCGTTCTGCCGTTTGGTGGTGCTGCTGGGAGCCGTGGGTCAGGTGTCCGTCGGTGCCTGTTCTGTGCGGGGGTCCTCGTGAGCGTAGCGTGACTGGGCTGTGGCAGTGAGCGAAGAAGGGACGCCGAGGATGCGCAGATACGTTCCTCTCGACGCTCCGCGGAGTCACGGCCGATCGCTCAGCGTGATCACTCGAATACCTCAACTGCGGCTAATCCAAAGGGCGTCGGGGTTCCCCCGGACGGCCGAACACGCTCGGTCAGCAAGGGCTCCCACCGGTGCGACCGGAGATCATCGCCTGGCGTGTCAACCTCCAGCCGTCGTCGTGTCGTTCGACGTAACCGAGTGCTCGAAGTTCGTACAGCTTCGCGATCGCGTCGTCCTGTGTGGTCTGGGCGCGGCGCGCGACTTCGGCCGGCCGCGCGGCTCCGTCGCCGGGGAGGGCGGCGAGCACCTGCCGGGCGCGGGTCTCCAGCAGGTCGGTGGGGAGCACGGGACCGCGCCGGACCGGGGCCAGCTCGCCCATGGCCCCGACCAGCTCGACGACCTCGGCGGCGTCGGTGACCAGCACGGCGCCGCCCCGCAGCAGTTCGTGGACGCCGGCCGACCGTGCGCTGGTGGCCGGTCCGGGCACCCCCATGGTGTGGCGGCCCAGGCGCTGTGCCGCCCGAGCGGTGACGAGGGAGCCGCTGCGGTGGGCGGCCTCGACGACCACCGTGCCCCGGGTGAGCGCGGCGATCACCCGGTTGCGCAGGACGAATCTGCTCGGGGTGGGGTGCTCGCCGGGCGGCAGCTCGCCGAGCACCAGGCCCTGTTCGGTGATCCGGCGGATCAGCTCGGTGTGGCCGCGCGGATAGGGGCGGTCGACGCCGCAGGCCAGTACGGCGGCGGTGGCGCCGCGTGCGCCGAGGGCGCCCCGGTGGGCGGCGCCGTCGACCCCGTAGGCGCCGCCGGAGACCACGACCCAGCCGCGTTCGGCGAGACCGGCGGCGAGGGTGGCCGCCATGTGGGCGCCGTACTCGGTGCAGGCGCGGGCGCCGACCACGGCGACCGACCGCAGCGCCCACATCCGCAGGCTGGGCCGGCCGCGCACCCACAGGCCCAGCGGCCGGGCGTCCCCGAGGTCGTCCAACTGCCCCGGCCACTCGGCCTGCCCCGGCGCCACGAACCGCGCTCCGGCGGCCCGCGCGAGGGCCAGGTCCCGGTCCGGCTCGGCACCCTCGGCGCGGGCCCGCAGCCCCGCCCACCGGCGCTCGCTCGCGCCGGGCAGGGGCGGCCCGCCCTCCCGGAGCCGCCGGGCCACCTCGCGGACCCCGTGCTCTCGCACCCACTTCCCGGCCCGCTCGTCGCCGGGCTCGACGACCCGGGTGAGGAAGACCCGGTCCAGGAGCCCCTCGCGGTCCTCCCCGCCCGCGCTCATGGCGCCGCCCCGACGGTCATCGGGACGCCGCGCGGCACCCCGGTGCGCAACTGCAGGGCGAGGGCCACGTCACCGGCGCCGGGCCGGTCGTGCCCGGCGAGGTCGGCGACGGTCCAGGCGACGCGCAGTACCCGGTCCAGGCCCCGGGCGGTGAGGGCACCGCGCTCCAGCCCGCGCTCGGCCTCGTCGAGCGCGCCGGGCACGGGATGCCAGCGGCTGCGCAGCTCGCGCCCGGGAACTTCGCTGTTCGTCCGCCAGGGGGTGCCGGCCAGCCGGGCCGCGGCCCGCTCCCGCGCCGTCCGCACCCGGTCGGCGACCGTGGCGCTGGACTCGCCGGGTGTGCCGCACGCGGCCAGTTCGGCGCGGGTGACGCGGTCCACCTCGACCCGGAGGTCGACCCGGTCCAGCAGCGGACCGGAGAGCCTGGCCTGGTAGCGGCGGATCGCCGAGGGCGGGCACTCGCACAGGGTGTCCCGCTGGGTGAAGCGCCCGCAGGGGCAGGGGTTGGCGGCGAGCACCATCAGGAACCTGGCGGGGAACCGTACGACGCCCGCGCTGCGCGCGATGACGACGGTGCCGTTCTCCAGCGGCTGCCGCAGGGCGTCGAGGACCTGCCCGCCGAATTCCGGCGCTTCATCCAAAAAGAGGACACCTCGATGGGAGAGCGACACGGCTCCGGGCCGTGCGATGCCCTGGCCGCCGCCCACCAGGGCCTGCATGGTCGCCGAGTGGTGCGGGGCGCAGTAGGGGGCCGTGTCGATCAGGGGCTTGCCGGGTGGCAGCAGGCCGGCCACCGAGTGCACCGCCGTGACCTCCAGGGACTCCTGGCGGGTGAGCCGGGGCAGCACGGCGGGCAGCCGCTCGGCCAGCATCGTCTTGCCGGCCCCCGGCGGCCCCTCCAGGAACAGGTGGTGCCCGCCGGCGGCACAGACCTCGACGGCCGTGCGCGCGGAGGTCTGCCCCACCACGTCGGCGAGATCGTGGCCGTGGTCGGGCTGGGCGGTCCCGGCGCCGTGCACGCCGGTGGCCGCGCCGGTGCCGGGCAGGCGCAGGCCGGCCAGCAGCGGGTCGGGGCGGCCCGGCTGGTCGGGTTCCTCGTCGGGCACGGGTTCGTCGGCGAGGACGGCGATCAACTGGCGCAGACTGCGCACCCCCAGCACGGAGATCCCGGGCACCAGGGACGCCTCGGTGGCGGCGCACTCGGGCACCACGACCTGCTCGTAACCGGCGTCCGCCGCGGCGAGGACGGCCGGCAGGATGCCCCGCACCGGGCGCACCCGTCCGTCCAGGCCCAGTTCGCCGATCATCACGATGTCGGCGAGCACCCGGGGGTCGATCCGCTCGGCGGCGCCCAGGACGGCCGCGGCGACAGCGAGATCGAAGCCGCTGCCGCTCTTGGGCACGGAGGCGGGGCTGAGCCCCACCGTGAGCTTCTTCTGCGGCCACTGGTTGCCGGAGTTGACCACCGCCGCCCTGACCCGGTCCCGGCTCTCGGTCAGGCTCTTGTCGGGCAGGCCCACCAGCGTGAAGGCCGCGACGCCCGGTTCCAGGTCGGCCTGGACCTCGACGACCACGCCCTCGACGCCGACCAGCGTCACCGAGCAGGTACGCGCGAACGACATCAGGCCACCCCCCGCGCGTGCTCGACGACGGGCGCGCCGCGGCGCGGCAGCAGGATGCCCACCAGATCGATGCGGACACCGCCGGGCGGGGCGCCCCCGTGGGCCTGGACCCAGCGCTGGGCGAGGTCGCGCAGCCGCTCGGCCTTCTCCGGGCCGACCGCGGCCATCGGGTGCTCGAACCGGCCGGTGCGGCGGGTCTTGACCTCGCAGACGACCAGGACGTCCCCGTCGCGGGCGACGATGTCGATCTCGCCGGACCTCCCGCAGCGCCAGTTGCGCTCCAGGAGGGTCATTCCCGACTCGGTCAGCCTGCGGGCGGCGAGCGTCTCGCCGTACTTGCCCAGGGCACTTCGTGCGTTCATGTCGGCACCACCTCCGGCACCGACGATCACGCGATCCGGCCGATCGCGTGGATCTTGGTGAGTTACTCACCGGTTGTGGAAAACCCCGTCACCCCCGCACCGGCCGGCCGACCGCGCCGCCTCACCCGCCGGGAAGCTCCAGGTCGCTCTTGTTCAGCTCCTCGATATTCACGTCCTTGAACGTGAGCACCCGCACCTGCTTCACGAACCGGGCCGGCCGGTACATGTCCCACACCCAGGCATCCGCCATGGTGACCTCGAAGAACACCTCGCCCTGGACCGAATGCACCTGCATCTCGTAGTCATTGGTGAGATAGAAACGCCGCTCGGTCTCGATCACGTATTTGAACAGACCGACGACATCGCGGTACTCCCGGTAGAGCTTCAGCTCCATCTCGGTCTCGTACTTCTCGAGGTCCTCGGCGCTCATGGCATGTTCCCCTTCAGCCGTGCGATCCCACCATTGTGCGCCAGTCCCGTGAGCCGCTAGACGATTTCCGTGTCGAGGGTCACCGGGCCGGCCGGGGGGCCCTCGTCGAGCAGCCTGCGCAGCAGCTCGGCGAGCCTGGTCGGGTACACCGTCTCACGTGCCCGGGTCAGTTCACGGCACGTCCACCAGCGCGCTCCCGCGACGCTGCGCCGCTCCAGCTCGGTCAGCGCGGTCGCGGCGGTCTCCGTCCGGGTGGTCCGGGCCAGGTAGTACCACTCGTCCTGGTCCCAGCGGCGGCCGGCGAACGGGAAGGAGCAGCGGCGCCGCCACAGCACCGGTCCCAGTTCGACCTCGGTGATGCCGGTCTCCTCGGCGAGTTCCCTGCGGGCGGCCTCCTCGCGGGTCTCGTCGCCCTCCACGCCGCCGCCCGGCGTGAACCACCAGTCGTCCGCCGGGTCGTCCGGCTCGTGACCGTGCAGCAGCAGGATGCGGTCGTCGGGGTCGAGCAGCACCACCCGGGCGACCCTGCGCAGCCCGCCGCCGTAGCCGTCCCGCTCCGCCCGCGTGGTGTCAGCGGGCACCGGCGGGCTCCGTCCGGGCGCGGGCGGCGGCCCGCTTGGCGACGGGGCCGTAGGCGGCGCCGCCCAGGATCAGCACGACCCCGCCGATCACCATCCAGGTGACCGCGCGCAGCGGGCCCGGCGAGGACAGGGCGCCCAGTTCCGCGAAACCGGAGGGCCGCTCCAGCATCCCTTCCATCGGCCAGACCACGGCGTCCACCCGGGCGTCCACGGCGGAGCGCGCCACGGTGCCGCCGGCCGCGTCGGTGAGGTGGGCGGTGGAGTCCAGCGAGGTCCGGCGTTCGTCACCGAGCAGGAACAGGCGGCCCTTCGGGACGGTCACGGTCGGGAAGCCGGCGCTCTCGGCCGACGTGCCCGCCGGGAGGTAGGGCTCGTCGATCTCCTCGCCGTTGACCTCCAGCCTGCCGTTCTCGCAGCAGGAGACGGTGTCGCCGCCGACCGCGACCACGCGCTTGACGATCGGGGCGTCGGCCCAGGTGCTGTCCTTGAAGACGACCACGTCACCGCGGCGCACGTCGGCGCCGTCGACGCGCTGGGCCAGCACCCGGTCACCGGCGTCGATCGTCGGCGTCATGGAGCTGGTCGGCACGGTGTACGGCCGGTACACCACCGCCGCCCACGCGAAGCCGCCGAGGAACAGCACCAGCCCCAGCGCGACCGCCAGTCCGGACAGCCGCTGCCCGGCCCGGCCGGCCGCGCCGCCCGTGCCCGTACCGGCCGTGCGCGGGGCCGTACGCGTCGTACTCTCGCCACCCATGGGTCCGCACCCTACCGGGCGGTACCCGACCCGGTCAGCCCCTGCCGGGGCTCACCGGCGGCGGCCGGCCCACGCCCCCGCGCACCGACGGCCCGCCGCAGCGCGCCCGCGCGACAGCGGCCCGGCCCGGCGCATCCGCGCGCCGACGACCCCGCTCGACGCCTGCGCGCCGCGGCGAACCGACGCGACGCGCCCGCGCGACGACGACCCGGCCGAGCATGCCGCCCGCGCGACGACGACCCGGCCGAGCACGCCGCCCGCGCGACGACGACCCGGCCGAGCACGCCGCCCGCGCGACGACGACCCGGCCGAGCACGCCGCCCGCGCGACGACGACCCGCCTCAGCGCGTCCGCTCCGCCGCGGCCCGCCTGCGGCGCCACAGCACCAGGGGTACGGCGCCCGCGAGGGCGAGGCCCTCGGGTGCGGCCGACAGGGCCCCGGCCGCCGACGAGCGGGCGTCGAGGCCCGCCTGGTCGAAGGTGTCCGGCACCGGCAGGGTGTCCCAGTGGCTGACGGGCCAGGCGACCACGATGGCGCGGCCGATGACCTCGTCCACCGGGACCATGCCGTGGTTCTCGTCGCCCTGGTTGTAGCGGGAGTCCCGGGAGTTCTGCCGGTGGTCGCCCATGACCCAGATGTAGCCCTCGGGGACCTTGACCTTGAACCGGCCGCCCTGGTCGTCGTCGCTGCACGGCGTGTTGCCCGCGTAGACGTACGAGGACTCCTCCAGCGCCTTGCCGTTGACCTTGAGCGGGCCGGTGCCCTCGCACTCGACGGTGTCGCCGCCGACGCCGACGACCCGCTTGATGAGGTCCTTCTCCTCCGTGGACGGCATCAGGCCGATCCAGCCCAGGAAGGTCTGCAGGGCGTTGGGGTCGGTCGTCGGCTCGCCCGCCAGCCAGTCGTCGGGGTCGTGGAAGACGACGACCTCGCCGCGGTCGGGCTCGGAGCCGAACCACGGGGTGAGCTTGTCGACCAGCACCCGGTCGCCCTCGGTGAGGGTGTTCTGCATCGACGCGGAGGGGATGGAGAACGCCTGCACCAGGAACGTCTTGATGAGCAGGGCCAGCACCAGCGCGATGCCGATTAGCAGGGGCAACTCCTTCCAGAAGGAGCGCTGCTTCTTGGCCGGCCTCGGCGGCGGGGTGCCGTCGGGACTGGACGTCCCCCCGGGACCCGGCGCCCCGTCGGGACCGCCCGGCCCGGAGGAACCGCCGGAGCCCGGCGTACCGCCGCCGTCCGCCGTACCGCCCGGTCCCTGACCGCCGACCCTGTCGCGTCCGTCGCCGCGCCCGTCCGTCACCGCGCCGTCGCCGGCCGCCGGGGAGTCATTCCCGGTGACCGGAACGCCGTCCGTGGCCGGGGGGGCCGCTTCCACGGGGCGTCCGCGGTCCTCCTCGCCGCCGTGTCCGGACCGTGCGCCAACCGCCACATCCCCCACGCCAACTCCTTACTCCGTACCGCCGCCTGCCCCATGTCCGACGCAGGCCCACCACTCCCATAACGAGCGGGAGTTCCGCAGGGGTCGGGAGCTGGATCAATTCGTTCGATTCGTCGGGGGCAACCCTATGCGACGGGCCGGGGGCCGCGGTCGGCTCGGAGCCCGCGTCCGGGACGGACGCGTAGGTTTTCGGCTCCTTCAGGGTGCTCCAGTGGCCGAAGGGCCACACGATCATCATGGCGCGGCCGACCACCTCGTCCTCGGAGACCGTACCGAAGTCGGCCTCCTGGTGGGCGCGGGAGTCCGCCGAGTCGGCCCGGTGGTCGCCCATCACCCACAGCCGGCCCGTGGGGACGGTGACGTCGAAGCGCGTGGTGGAGGGGGCGTTGCCGGGGAAGAGGTAGTCCTCCTGGAGGGGGACGCCGTTGACGGTGACCCGGCCCTGGGCGTCACAGCACCTGACCCGGTCGCCGCCCACGCCGACCACGCGTTTGATGAGGTCCTGCTCGTCGTCGGAGGGCAGCAGGCCGATGAAGGTCAGCGCCTCCTTGACCTGCTTGACGACGACGGGGTCGTCCGCCGGGGCGGTCCGCTCGCCCTGGAGCCAGCCGCCGGGGTCGCGGAAGACGACGACGTCCCCGCGTGCGGGCCGGGACCCGAACCACGGGGTGAGCTTGTCGACCAGCACCCGGTCGCCGATCCGGATCGTCTGCTCCATGGAGCCCGACGGGATCACGAACGCCTGCACCAGGAAGGTCTTCAGCACGAGCGCTATCAGGACGGCGACCCCGACGAGAAGGGGTATCTCCTTGACGGCGCCGCGCCGGCGCCGCCGCTTGACCTTGCGCTGGAGCCTGCGCCGCTCCGCCCGGGAACGGCCGCCGGAGGGACCGCCCGCGCGGCGCGAGCCGGTCGGCAGCAGGTTCTCGGCGGGGCCGCCGGGCGCCCCCCGGGGCTTGCCGCGGCTACCCATCGCCGCCCCCGGCCCCGCCCGGCCCGTCCGCGTCGGCCGTAGCGGCGGGCACGCGCTCGTAGGCGTCGGGACGGTCCAGTCCCGACCTGGCGTGGCCGAACGGCCAGACGATCCAGTCGGCGCGGCCGACCACGTCGTCCACCGGGACCATGCCGCCGCCGGGAGAGCCGAGGTGGTCGCGGGAGTCGCTGGAGTCGCCGCGGTGGTCGCCGAGGACGAACAGCTTCCCGTCGGGCACGACGACGTCGAACCTCACCGCGGAGGGAGTGTCCCCCGGGTACAGGAACGCCGACTCGTCGACCGACCGGCCGTTCACCTGGACGCGTCCCTCCTGGTCGCAGCAGAC
Source organism: Streptomyces sp. NPDC000134 (assembly GCF_042899225.1). Classification (NCBI taxonomy): domain Bacteria; kingdom Bacillati; phylum Actinomycetota; class Actinomycetes; order Kitasatosporales; family Streptomycetaceae; genus Streptomyces; species Streptomyces sp. NPDC000134. The sequence goes on along the minus strand of NZ_JBIAZN010000013.1, from coordinate 178,267 downwards.
CACATGGTCCCCTCCCACACCGACGACGCGCTTGATGTAGTCGCCCTGCCCGAAGGTCCCCGTGCCGTCGAACACGACGACGTCGCCCCGCTCGGGCCGGGCACCGAAACGGTACGCCAACTTGTTCACGAGCACGCGGTCGCCGATCCGCAGACCGCGTTCCATCGAGCCGCTGGGTATGCGGAAGGGCTGGAGCACGAAGGTGGAGAGCAGCAGCAGGAAGAGCAGCAGGATCAGCAGGGTGAGGGTGATCCGCCCGCCCGGGACCCACGGGGCGATCCGGTCCGCCAACGCGAAACGCGACCGTCCCTCCCGGCGCTCCGGTTCCGAGGGGTCCTCGGGTCCGGAAGGGCGGGGGGAGCGGTCGCGCTCCGTCGGCTGTGCTTCGGTGTCCATCGGGGCCAGATGCTATCCGGCCCCGGCAAGGACACCGTAAGAACACTCAGCTCTCGCGCTTCTCCTTGATCTTCGCGGCCTTGCCGCGCAGCTCACGGAGGTAGTACAGCTTCGCGCGGCGGACGTCACCGCGGGTGACCAGCTCGATCTTCTCCACGATCGGGGTGTGCACCGGGAAGGTGCGCTCGACGCCGACGGAGAAGGAGACCTTGCGGACCGTGAAGGTCTCGCGCACGCCGGAACCCTGGCGGCGGATGACCACGCCCTTGAACTGCTGCACACGGGAGCGGTTGCCCTCGATGACGCGGACGTGCACGTTGACGGTGTCGCCCGGACGGAAGGCCGGGATGTCGGTGCGCAGCGACGCGGAGTCGACGGTGTCGAGCAGGTGGGACATTTCGTCTGCTTTCCTCGCTGATGCCACAGGTCATCAACGGAAACTAGGTTCTCGTGGGTGAGCGTCGTGCGGTCGGGCGGCGTCGTCTCCCCCTGTGGCAGGGGCGCACACCGGACAGGCGCACAACAGCGGCCTATTCTTCCACGCCGTCCGTCCTGCGCCAAAATCGGCCGTACGGCTCCCCCGCCGGGTCCGGTTCCCAGCCCAGGATGGAGAGCATCTCCCGGTCCTTCTTGTCGAACGCCTTGGGGTCGCAGCCCTCGATCAGATCGGGCCGGTGGGCGGTCGTGCGCCGCAGGGCCTCGTCGCGGCGCCAGCGGGCGATCCTGCCGTGGTGGCCGCTGAGCAGCACGTCCGGGATGCCGTGCCCGCGCCAGTGCGGGGGCTTGGTGTAGACGGGCCCCTCCAGGAGGTTCGCCATGGCGCCGGGCGCGAAGGAGTCGTCGCGGTGCGACTCGGCGTTGCCGAGGACGCCGGGCAGCAGCCGGGCCACGGCCTCGGTGACGACCAGGACGGCCGCCTCGCCGCCCGCCAGCACGTAGTCGCCGATGGAGACCTCGTAGACGTCGATACGGGTCGCGTACTCGTCGACGACCCGGCGGTCGATGCCCTCGTAGCGGGCGGGCGTGAAGATCAGCCAGGGGCGTTCGGAGAGGTGGACGGCGAGTTCCTGGGTGAAGGGCCGGCCGCTGGGCGTGGGCACGACGAGGGCGGGCGCGCGGGAACCGGTCTCGTAGCCGTCGGCCAGGACGGTGTCCAGCGCCTCCCCCCAGGGCTCGGTCTTCATGACCATGCCGGGGCCGCCGCCGTAGGGGGTGTCGTCGACCGTGTTGTGCCGGTCGTACGTCCAGGCGCGCAGGTCGTGGACGTGCACGTCGAGCTGTCCGCGCACGCGTGCCTTGCCGACCAGGGAGACGTTCAGCGGTTCCAGGTACTCGGGGAAGATCGTGACGACGTCGAGCCGCATCAGGACGCGTCCTCGCGGGCGGAGGCGATCTCCGCGCGGTCGTCGATCAGTCCCGGCGGCGGGTCGATGACGGCCCGCTGCTCCTCCAGGTCGATCTCGGTGACGATCTCCGAGACGAACGGCACGTAGACCTCGCTGCCGTCGGGCCGCTCCACCACGAACAGGTCCTGGGTGGGCAGGTGGGAGATCTCGGTGATCCGGCCGACCTCGGTGCCGTCGGCGGTGACCACGTCGAGGTCGATCAACTGGTGGTCGTAGTACTCGTCCTCCTCCTCGGGCAGCACCTCCGGGTCCACCTCGGCGATCAGGAGGGTGTTGCGCAGGGCCTCGGCGCCGGTGCGGTCGTGGACGCCCTCGAAGCGCAGCAGCAGCCTGCCGCTGTGGACGCGGCCGGCGGCGATGGTGAGCGGCCCGGCGGAGGCGGGGTCCGTGGCCAGGACGGCGCCCGGGGCCAGCCGCAGCTCCGGTTCGTCGGTGCGGACCTCCACGGTGACCTCGCCCTTGATGCCGTGGGCGCGGCCGATGCGTGCGACTACCAGCTCCACTGTGTTCGTTCTCCTGTCATACGACTACGGGCCGGGGACGGCCCTGATGGCCTTCCCCGGCCCGAGCCGGTGTGCTGCGAAGCGTCAGCGGACGTCGTCCACGTCGACCAGGTCGACACGGACACCACGGCCGCCGATGGCGCCGACGACGGTGCGCAGCGCGCGGGCGGTACGGCCGTTGCGGCCGATCACCTTGCCGAGGTCGTCCGGGTGGACCCGGACCTCGAGCACGCGTCCGCGGCGCAGGTTGCGCGAGGCGACCTGCACATCGTCAGGGTTGTCGACGATGCCCTTCACGAGGTGCTCGAGAGCCTCCTCGAGCATGCTCAGGCCTCGGTCGACTCGGACTCGGCCGCGGCCTCGTCCTTCTTGTCGGCCTTCTTCTTCGGGGTGATGGCCTCACCCTTGCCCTCGTCGTCGCCGACGAGCGCCTCGAAGGACGGGCGGCCCGACTTCTCGGCCGGCTGGAGCAGCGGAGCCGGGGCGGGCTCGCCCTTGAACTTCTGCCAGTCGCCGGTCTTCTTGAGGATCGCGAGCACGGGCTCGGTCGGCTGCGCGCCGACGCTCAGCCAGTAGGCCACGCGCTCGGAGTCGACCTCCATGACCGACGGGTTGTACGTCGGGTGGTACTTGCCGATCTCCTCGATCGCACGACCGTCACGACGGGTACGGGAGTCGGCGACGACGATGCGGTAGTGAGGCGAACGGATCTTGCCCAGACGCTTCAGCTTGATCTTGACTGCCACGGGAGTGGGTTCTCCTGGATTTGACGTGGTTGGGCACGGCGAGACTGCCGCGTGGGGTTGCGGTACCCGAGTGCCCGATGGACGCGTCAGCCGGAGGAGAGAGGGGTCCTGTGCGACTGTCGAGTACAGCTAGCCATTGTGCCATACCCCGGGGGCCGCTTCCGGCCGCCGGTCAGCTCGCCGCCGCGCCCACCACCTCCGGGATACGGAACGGCTTCCCGCAGCCGCCGCACACGATCGGGGCCTGGGCCAGCACGGACGGGACGACCCGCACGTTGCGGCCGCAGTCGCAGACGGCCTTGACGCGGACGCCGCCGCCGGAGGAGCCGTGGCGGGCGGCGGGGCCGCGGAAGGTGCGGGCGGAGTCGGTCGCGGTCGCCGCGGTGTGCGCCTTCAGGGCGCGCTGGAGGCGCTCGATCGTCGGGCGGTAGCGGCGCTTGGCCTCGGGACTGAGCGTGACCAGGGAGAAGCCGCTGCTCGGATGCGGTTCCTCGGGATGGTCCAGGCCCAGTTCCTCGGCGATCGCGAGGAACCTGCGGTTGTGATACCGGCCGGCGCGGGAGGTGTCGCGTACTCCACGCGCGGCGGCGATGCCGTGGACTGCCTCATGGAGCAGTCGTTCGAAGGAGAGTTCGTGCCCGCAGGCGGACGACGATTCTCCGATCAGGGACTCGGGGGCGGCAAGGTCCGGCAGCTCGGTGTGGTGCCGCTGAATGTCGGCCCACGCCTGCGCCAGCTCTGCGGCGAGAACAGGTGGTGTCGTGCTCACGTAACGCCAACGAGCCGGGGTGCCGCTGTGTTCCTATTCCGGGGCATCCCAAATAATTTGCTCGTAGCCGTCAGTTTCCGCTGATGCGTCCCGACGAGGGCGGGTGCGCTGATCTGCGGAGAAGCCTCACAGCTCGTACCAAGGTGGTGCGTAGTCCGCGATACGCGCCGGCGCGTAGGCCCCGTCCACGCGCCGGCGCGGGTGGGATGGGCGCGGGCGCAAGGGGCGTTTCGGTCGCTCTCGCGCGCTGAGAAGCCATCGGGTGGGCGCGGGCGACGAGGGCGACGTTACCGGGTGCGTCCCCGCGTTCCGGCACCGGCCCGCCCTCGGCGACCGGCCGCCGTACGGTGACGCGGGCCCGGCCGGTCCGACCTGGCCGTTCGCCCCCGGGCGGCGCCCGCCCGCGACGGCAGCTCGCGGGTGCGGGCCGCCCACCGCCCGAAGGGGACGGCCGGGCGGTCGCCGGTCCGCGCGTGGACCCCGCCGCGGTGAGCCGGTCGCCCGGCTCGCGGACCTTGGCCGGAACCGCCTCGCCGCCCCGGCCCCGGGGACGGCCGCCCGTACCGGCGCGGGCCGCGGCGGCGCCCGCGACCCGCTGTCATCACCGTGCGGCCCGATCAGGCCACCCTCCACGCGCGTGGAGGGAAATCATTCGAACAGGGGTCTTTAGCGGGCTCAATTGTGCGGCTCAGGTTGCCGTCGTGTGAAATCTCGCCACATCCGCCGGGATCGGACGAACCGGGCCCCTCTACCACTGGACGACACGGCGAGCCCGGAGTTTCCTGGCATACGGGGGGAGTGCGAGCGCGACTCACGGGGGCGACGGAACCGGCAGGCGGAAACTCTCGGCGATTGGGGCGCTTTCCTATGACACCTACGCTCGTGCGCCGGCACCCGCCCCACGCGGGGGCGGCTCCCCACGTGGACCGGCGGGCACGCGCGCGTGACTGGTCGGAGATCCAGGAGCGGATGCTCGTACCGCTCTACGAGGCCGTCTACGAGCGACTCGACGTGGGCAGCGGTACCCGGCTGCTGGGTCTGGGATGCGGCTCGGGACTGGCCCTGCTGATGGCCGCCTCCCGGGGCGCGGCGGTGACCGGCGTGGACTCGGGCTCCCCGGAGAAGCTGGCGCTCGCCCGCGAACGCCTGCTGCCGGACGGACCGTACGGCACGCGCGTGCGTGCGGACGCCCGGATCGTCGAGGGCGCGCCCGGCGACGCCCGGGAGCCGGGGCGGCCGGCCTTCGGCCTGGTGACCGCCCTGGAGCCCATCGGCTGCCTGGCGGGCGACTCGGAGGGCCTGGGCCGGCTGATGGCGCAGGCGGCCCCGCTCGCCGAGCGCGGGGCGCCCGTGGTGCTGGCCGGCTGGGGCCCGCCGGAGCGCTGCGCCACCACCTCCGTGCTGCGGGTGGCCACCGAACTCGCCGACCCGCTGCGCGGCGCCCACGGTTGGCGCCCCGCCCACCGCGACGACCTGGAGGAGGTCGCGCACCGGGCCGGGCTGAGGCCGGACGGCTCGGGCCGGGTGGCCTGCCCCTTCGGGTACGCCGACACCGACAGCGCGCTGCGCGGGCTGCTGTCCACCGGGCTGTTCGACCCGGCGGTCGCCGCGACCGACCGGGCCCAGGTCGACAAGGAACTGACCGAGGCGCTCCACCCGTACCGGCGGCGCGACGGCACCGTGTGGATGCCGAACGTCTTCCGCTACCTGATCGCGCGCACGCCCTGACACTGCCGTTCCCGGCCCCGTGGGCGGGCCGCCGTCAGGTCTCCCGGGTGTCCTTGCGCAGCCGGGAGATGCCGGCGATGCGGTACGCCTCCGCCTCCTCCAGCGTCTCGTTCGCCAGCAGCGCCTCGGCGAGGGCGTCCAGGCGTTCCAGGTGGTCGCGCAGCTTGCGGCACGCCTCGTCGTAGCAGGCGTCGACGACCCGGCGCATCTCGCCGTCGATGGCGTCCAGTGTCCCGGGGGCGGCGGCCAGCCCGTACGCCTGCTGGGCGTCGTTGGGCAGCGCGGACAGGCGGCCCACCTGTTCGCTCATCCCCCAGCGGGCGACCATGCCCCGCGCGATCCGGGTGACCTGTTCGAGGTCGCTCTCCGACCCCGTCGTGATCACCCCGTAGACCACCTGTTCGGCCGCCATGCCGCCGAGCGCGCCGATGATCCGCCCGCGCAGGTACTCCTCGGTGTACGCGTACTTGTCCGCGTCCGGCGTCGACAGCGTCACCCCGAGCGCCCGCCCGCGCGGCACGATGGTGATCTTGCGGACCGGGTCGGCGCCCGGCTGGAGCATCCCCAGCAGGGCGTGCCCGCTCTCGTGGTAGGCGGTGCGGCGGCGCTCCTCCTCGGGCATCACCAGGGGGCGTTCGGCACCGAGCTGGACCTTCTCCAGCGCGTCCGACAGGTCGGCCGCCGTCACCCGGTCCTGCCGCCGCTTGACGGCGAGGAGGGCGGCCTCGTTGGCCAGGTTGGCCAGTTCCGCGCCGGTCATGCCGGGGGTGGTCCGGGCGACCCGCTCCAGGTCCACGTCGTCGGCGAGCGGGATCTCGCGGGTGTGGATGCGCAGGATGGCCGCCCGGCCGTCCCGGTCGGGCGGCGAGACGGTGACCACCCGGTCGAAGCGTCCGGGGCGGGTCAGGGCCGGATCGAGGATGTCGGCGCGGTTGGTGGCGGCGATGACGACGACGCCCTCCGAGCCGGAGAAGCCGTCCATCTCGGTCAGGATCTGGTTCAGCGTCTGCTCGCGCTCGTCGTGGCCGCCCATCCCGGCGCCGCCGCCGCGTGCCCGGCCGATGGTGTCGATCTCGTCGATGAAGATGATCGACGGCGCCACCTTGCGGGCCTCGGCGAACAGCTCCCGCACCCGGGAGGCGCCCACGCCGACGATCATCTCGATGAACTCCGACGCCGACGCCGAGAAGAACGGCACCCCCGCCTCCCCCGCCACCGCCCGCGCGAGCAGCGTCTTCCCGGTGCCGGGCGGGCCGGACAGCAGGACGCCGCGCGGCATCTTGGCGCCCATCCTGCGATAGGCGCCGGGGTTCTTCAGGAAGTCGACCACATCGCTCAGCTCGCCCTCCACCTCGTCGATACCGGCCACGTCCGCGAAGGTGGTGCGCCCGCGGCCCGGCTCCAGCTCGACCGGCTTGGGCGGCGCCTTGCGGCCCAGCATGCCGCCCGCGCCGCCGCCCAGGGCGCCCCTCATCCGCCGCGCGACGACCACCCACAGGACGACCAGGAGCAGCATCGGCGCCAGCGAGATCAGCAGGTTGGCGAGGAAGCCGCGGTGCTGGACGACGGGTTCGGCCGTGACGGTGACACGGTTCCGGGTGAGGTCCTCCCAGAGCCGGTCGTCGGCGAAGGTCGGCCGCTCGGTCTGGAACTTGGTGTACGTCCCGTCGCCCCCGGGCTTGTCCCGGGCCTTCCTGAGCTGGCCCTGGATGGCGTCGCCCTTGGCGTAGATCTTGCTGACGTTGCCCTCGTCGACCTGCTTGCTGAACTCCGTGTAGGAGATGGTCGGCTCGTCGCCCCCGTCGAAGAAGGACAGCACCAGGTTGGCGAGGAGGTACACGACCAGCGCGGTCAGCACCAGGCTCCACCAATTGCCGCGCCTGCGCCGCCCGCCCGGCGCCGGTTCCGGCGGCTCCTCGGGCGTGCCCTCGGTACGCCAGGGCGGCTCGGGCGCCTTGCGCGGCGGGGAGGGATTGGTCATACCGGGACGTTACGACAGGAAGGGCGCGCACGCCCGCGCGTATACGGCAGTGGGGGCGCCCCCCCAGCGGGAGGGCGCCCCCAGTGCCGTACCGAGGTACCGGCCTGCCGGCGTACGCGACTGTCGACAGGCCGACGAGGAAACCGTCAGCCCATGAACTTCTTGAACTCGTCCGGCAGCTCGAAGTCCTGGCCGCCCTGCTGCGGCAGCCCGAGCGCGCCGCCGGCCTGAGCGGCGGCGGCGCGGCGGGCGGCCTCCTCCTGCTCCTGCTGCTTGCGCTTCATCGGGTTGCCGGAGCGCTGCTTGCCCTTGGCCTTCTTCTGCTGCTTCTTCTGCCGGCCCGGACCGCCCCCCATGCCCGGCAGCCCCGGCATCCCGGGCATTCCGCCGCCCTGGGCCATCCGGGACATCATCTTGCGGGCCTCGAAGAACCGCTCGACCAGGTTCTTCACCGCGCTGACCTCGACGCCGGAACCCTTGGCGATACGGGCGCGGCGCGAGCCGTTGATGATCGTCGGGTCCTGGCGCTCGCCCGGGGTCATCGACTTGATGATCGCGGCGGTGCGGTCAACGTCCCGCTCGTCGAGGTTGTTGATCTGGTCCTTGATCTGGCCCATGCCGGGCAGCATGCCGAGCAGCTTGGAGATGCTGCCCATCTTCCTGACCTGCTCCATCTGGGCCAGGAAGTCGTCCAGGGTGAAGTCCTGGCCCTTCTTGGACGCCAGCTTGGAGGCCATCTTCTCGGCCTCTTCCTGACTGAACGTCTTCTCCGCCTGCTCGATCAGGGTGAGCAGGTCACCCATGTCGAGGATGCGGGAGGCCATCCGGTCCGGGTGGAAGGCGTCGAAGTCCTCCAGCTTCTCGCCGTTGGACGCGAACATGATCGGCTTGCCGGTCACGGACGCGATCGACAGGGCGGCACCGCCGCGGGCGTCGCCGTCGAGCTTGGACAGGACGACACCGTCGAAGCCGACGCCGTCGCGGAACGCCTCGGCGGTGTTGACCGCGTCCTGGCCGATCATCGCGTCCACGACGAAGAGGATCTCGTCGGGCGAGACGGCGTCGCGGATGTCCGCGGCCTGCTGCATCAGCTCGGCGTCGATGCCGAGGCGGCCGGCGGTGTCCACGATGACGATGTCGTGGACCTTGGACTTCGCGTACTCGATGGAGTCCTTGGCGACCTTGACCGGGTCGCCCACGCCGTTGCCCGGTTCGGGGGCGTAGACGGCGACGGAGGCCCGCTCGGCGACGACGCTGAGCTGGTTGACCGCGTTGGGGCGCTGGAGGTCGGCGGCGACCAGGATCGGCGAGTGGCCCTGCTCCTTGAGCCACCGGCCGAGCTTGCCCGCGAGGGTGGTCTTGCCGGCACCCTGGAGACCGGCCAGCATGATCACGGTCGGCGGGTTCTTGGCGAAGCGCAGCCGGCGGGTCTCGCCGCCCAGGATCTTGATCAGCTCATCGTTGACGATCTTGATGATCTGCTGGGCGGGGTTGAGTGCCTTGGAGACCTCGGCCCCGAGGGCGCGCTCCTTGACGCTCTTGATGAACGCGCGGACGACGGGGAGGGCCACGTCGGCTTCGAGGAGGGCGATGCGGATCTCGCGGGCCGTGGCGTCGATGTCCGCTTCGGACAGCCGCCCCTTGCCGCGCAGGTTCTTGAAAGTCGCTGAGAGGCGATCGGAGAGGGTATCGAACACGGCGGCGTAGGTCCTCGGAGTCGGGGGCGTTTGGGCTGCCCTCCAGGGTATCCGGCCTGGCAAGAGAAAAGTCCCCGCCCACGGGAAGAGGGAGCGGGCGGGGACGGGGCGCTCACCCCCGCAGCGTCTCCTCCAGTGCCCTCGCCACCGTCGCCGCCTCCTCGCCCGGGAGGGGGGAGCCGGCCTGCCCGGTGACGTAGAAGGCGTCGACCGCGTTGGCGCCCAGCGTGGAGACATGGGCGCTGCGGACGCGTACGCCTGCCTGCTCCAGGGCGCGGCCGATGCGGAACAGCAGGCCGGGGGCGTCCTGGGCGCGGACCTCGATCACCGTGGCGGAGCGGGACGCCGCCGGGGCGACCGTCACGCGCGGCGGGGGTGCGACCACGCCCCGGCGCCGGGGGTAGGCGGCGTCCCGTTCGGCGAGGCGGGCGGCGATGTCCAGGGAGCCGTCGAGGGCGCGGACCAGGTCGGCGCGGAGCCGGGCGGCCTGCGGCAGCGAGCCGAACTCGGCGGCGACCCGCCAGTCCAGGAGCAGGACGGAGCCTTCGACGGCGTCCGGCAGCGGCACCGACCGCAGTTCGGCGGTGCGTACGGTCAGCCGGTGCACGGCCAGCACTCCGGCGACCGCGGGGAGCACCCCCGGCTGGTCGGGTACGGCGATCAGCAGTTCGACGCCGAGGGGTTCCTGCCCGGCCGCCGGTTCGGCCGGCTGCTCCGCCGGGGTCTCGGTCTGGGCGCGCAGCGCGAGCACCGGGCCGCCGGTGCGGAAGGACTCGACGGCGAGCCGTTCCTGCTCGGCGGTGGGCGCGGCGGCCTCGGGGTCCGCCGGGCGGTCCCCGGAGAGCACCGCCGAGACCCGTTTCACCAGGTCGGCGACGAGCGAGCCGCGCCAGGAGGACCAGGCGGCGGGCCCGGTGGCCAGGGCGTCGGCCTCGGTGAGGGCGTGCAGCAGTTCCAGGGTGCCCTGGGTGCCGACGGCGTCGGCGACCGCGCGCACGGTGGCGGGGTCGTCGAGGTCGCGCCGGGTGGCGGTCTCGATCAGCAGCAGGTGGTGGCGGACGAGGGTGGCCAGGACGGAGACGTCGGCGCGGTCGAAGCCGACGCGGGCGGCGACGTCCTTGGCGATGATCTCACCGGCCACCGAGTGGTCGCCGGGCCACCCCTTGCCGATGTCGTGCAGCAGCGCGGCGACGAGCAGCAGGTCGGGGCGGTGCACCCGGCGGGTGAACGAGGAGGCGCGGACCGCCGTCTCGATGAGGTGCCGGTCGACGGTCCACACGTGCACGGCGTTGCGCTGGGGGCGGCAGCGCACCCGTTCCCAGTCCGGCAGCAGCCGGGTGACCAGCCCTTCGGCCTCCAGTGCCTCCCAGACCTCGACGGTGGGGCGGCCGGAGCCGAGCAGGGTCACCAGTTGCTCCCGGGCCTCGGCGGGCCAGGGCGCGGGCAGGGGGCGCGCGGTGGCGGCAAGGCGCCGTACGGCGTGCAGGGAGAGCGGGAGCCCGGCCTGTGCGGCGGCGGCCGCGGCACGCAGCGGGAGCACGGGGTCGCGGTCGGGGCGCGCGGCGCGGGCGAGCACCACCTCGCCGTCCTGTTCGACGACGCCCTCGGCGAGCGGGGAGCGTTCGGCGGTGGGTTTGGCGCCGCCGAGCATGGCGCGCAGCCGGGGCCGTACCGACCGGGCCCGCAGGACGCGTCCGACCTCGCGCCAGGTGACGTCGCTGGCGTAGGAGACGGTGCGGGCCGCCTCGTAGACCTGGCGCAGCAGGGTGTCGGCGTCGAGCAGGCCGAGTTCGGCGGCGACCTGGTCCTGTTCCTGGAGGGCGAGCCGGTCGGTGGCGCGGCCGGTGGCGAGGTGGAGGGCGTCGCGGACGTCGAGGAGGCGGCGGCGGGCGTCGGCGAGTCCCTCGCGGGGGGCGTCGGCGAGCCAGGAGGCGGCGACGGCGCGCAGGGCGGTGGCGTCGCGCAGGCCGCCGCGGGCCTCCTTGAGGTCGGGTTCGAGGAGGTACTGGAGTTCGCCCTGGCGTTCGGCGCGTTCGGCGCAGAGTTCCTGGAGTTCGGGGAGGCGCTTGGGGGCCTGGTTGCGCCAGTCGGCGAGGACGGTGGTGCGCAGGGCGGAGGTGAGGCCGAGGTCGCCGGCGAGGTGGCGGGCGTCGAGCAGGCCCAGGTGGACCTTGAGGTCCTCGCCCGCCGTCCGGCGGGCCTCCGCCGGCGTACGGACCGAGTGGTCGAGGGCGAGGCCGAGGTCCCAGACGGGGTACCAGAGCCGGTCGGCGAGGGCGGCGACCGCCTTGTCGTCACCGCCGTCGTGCAGCAGGAGCAGGTCCAGGTCGCTGCGGGGGGACAGTTCGGCGCGGCCGTAGCCGCCGACCGCGACCAGGGAGACGCCTCTGAGGCCCTCGGCGGCGGCGGCGAAGAGGCCGGCCAGCCAGTCGTCCGTCAGTTCGGCGAGGGCGGCGCGGCGCGGTGGCCCGGACCGCGCCCCCTCGGTGAGGAGGCGCAGCCGGGCCGCCGCGTAGCCGCTGGGTCCCGAGTCCTCTGCTTCGTTCGCCACGTCCGTACTCGTCACCCAGCGACTCCTGTTCGTTTCGGTGTCAGAGCGCGTCCGGGCCGCGCTCGCCGGTCCGGACCCGGACGGCCGTCTCGACCGGCACGGCCCAGACCTTGCCGTCACCGATCTTGCCGGTCCGGGCGGCCTTGACGACGACTTCGATGAGCTGTTCGGCGTCGTCGTCCTCGACCAGCACCTCGATGCGGATCTTGGGGACGAGGTCGACGGTGTACTCCGCGCCGCGGTAGACCTCGGTGTGGCCGCGCTGGCGGCCGTAGCCGCTGGCCTCGGTGACGGTCAGGCCGTGGACGCCGAACGCCTGGAGGGCTTCCTTGATCTCGTCCAGCCGGTGCGGCTTGACGACGGCGGTGATGAGCTTCATGCGTCCACCTTCTTGCTCTCGGCCTGGGCCAGGGGGGTCGGCACGGCGGTCCGGGCGGCGCCACCGCCGGCGCCGCTGAAGTCGTATGCGGTCTCGGCGTGCTCGGCCTGGTCGATGCCGGCCACCTCGTCGTCCTCGGAGACCCGCATGCCGATGGTCCGGTCGAGCAGGAAGGCGAGGAGCGCGGAGACCGCCAGGGAGTAGGCGAGGACGCCGAAGACGCCGGCGCACTGCTTCCAGAACTGGTCCAGGCCGCCGCCGTAGAAGAGGCCCGCGACGTCGGACTGGCCCTTGCCGGTGGCGAAGAAGCCGATGAGGAGGGAGCCGAGGATGCCGCCGACGAGGTGGACGCCGACCACGTCGAGGGAGTCGTCGTAACCGAAGCGGTACTTCAGGCCCACGGCCATGGCGCACAGCACACCGGCGATGACGCCGATGGCGATGGCGCCGAGCGGGGAGACCGCGCCGCCGGAGGGGGTGACGGCGACCAGGCCGGCGACGGCGCCGGAGGCGGCGCCCAGCGTGGTGAAGGCGCCGTGGCGGATCTTCTCGTAGGCGAGCCAGCCGAGGACGGCGGAGGCGGTGGCGACCTGGGTGTTGACGAACATCAGCGCGCCGACGCCGTCGTCGTTGCCGAGCCAGGAGCCGGCGTTGAAGCCGAACCAGCCGAACCACAGCAGGCCCGCGCCGAGCATGACCAGCGGCAGGCTGTGCGGGCGCATCGGGTCCTTCTTGAAGCCGATCCGCTTGCCGATGACGAGGATCACGCCGAGTGCCGCGGCACCGGCGTTGATGTGCACGGCCGTACCGCCCGCGAAGTCGATCACGCCCAGCTCGAAGGCCCAGCCGCCCGCGCCCCAGACCCAGTGGGCGACCGGGAAGTACACGATCGTGGCCCACAGGGCGATGAAGAGGGCCCACGCGGTGAACTTCACGCGGTCCGCGAGGGCGCCGCTGATCAGGGCGGGCGTGATGATCGCGAACATGAGCTGGAAGACGAGGAAGACGAAGACCGGGATGGTGTAGCCGTCCCACAGCTCGGTCAGGCCGATGTCGCTCAGGCCCACCCAGTCGGAGTTCCAGCCGACAACGGAGCCGGAGTCCGTGCCGAACGCCATGGAGAAGCCGTACAGCACCCACAGGACGGTGACGATGCCGAGGCTGATGAAGCTCATCATCAGCATGTTCAGGGTGCTCTTGACGCGGACCATGCCTCCGTAGAAGAAGGCCAGGCCGGGGGTCATGAGCATCACCAGGGCGGAACAGATGAGCATGAACCCTGTGTTGGCGGCAGAGAGCGTGGGCGTCTCTGCGGCAAGGGTGATGGCTGATGCCATCGGCGTCTCCTCGTCGTTGGTACGGCCCCGTGCGGGCGAAGCCTGAGCGGGCTGTGAGGGGTGGGCCGGTTATGCGCCACGAGATTGGCGCAGCGCGGTTTCGGTGGGCGCCCCTCGTTGTTTCGCCGCCGTGACGAAGGCTCCGTACGTGTTACGCGTGGGTGAACCGCCGGAATCGGGCTCGCCCGATCGTTATCGTGCCGCAACCAACGGGACCGGCCGCGGTGACCCTCCGACGACCTGGCACGGGGGAGCCGAGTCGGGCAGTTCGGGAGGGCCGGCCGCGGCCGGGGTCGGTGGGGGCCGGACCGCTCAGGCGGTCTCGGGCAGCTCGACGGCGAGGCGTTCGGTGAGGTCGACGACCTCGGCGAGGTCGCCGAAGTCGCGTACGGCCGTGTCGACCGTCTTGCGGATGCGGGTGTTGACGCGTTCGGAGCGGACCTTCCTGGCGATGCCCATGGCCTCGGTGACCAGTCCGGCGCTCTGCTCGGGCTCCCTGCGCAGCAGGTGCACGGTGGCCATGCCGACCAGGTTCAGTGCGTACGACCGCTGGTGCTCGTCGTCGTCGGCGAAAAGCTCCACGGCGCTGCGCATCAGCGGCTCGGCGAGCGAGGCGTAGGCGGGGCTGCGGCCTGCCACGTAGGCCAGGTCGCGGAAGGAGTGGGAGGTCTCCCCGTACAGCTCGGCCTCGGAGAAGAAGCGAATCCAGTCGGGGTCGGGCTCGTCCCAGTCGTCGGCCTCGGCGAAGGTGTCCTCGGCCATCCGCACGGCCCGCTTGCACCGGCCGGGCTGTCCCATATTGGCGTAGGCGCGGGCCTCCATCGCATACAGCATCGCCTGGGTGCGCGGGCTCGCGCAGTCCCGGCTGCCGTACTGCGCGAGGTGGATCAGCTCCAGGGCGTCGTCGGGCCGGCCGAGGTGGATCATCTGGCGGCTCATGCTGGAGAGCACATAGGAGCCGAGCGGCCGGTCGCCGGCCTCCTTGGCGGCGTGCAGGGCGAGGACGAAGTACTTCTGCGCGGTGGGCTGGAGCCCCACGTCGTACGACATCCAGCCGGCCAGCTCGGCCAGCTCGGCGGCGACCTTGAACAGCTTGGCCCGGGTGGGGCCCGGCTGGGGTTCCTGGAGGAGGTCGGTGACCTCGTGGAGCTGGCCGACGACCGCCTTGCGGCGCAGGCCGCCGCCGCACTGGGCGTCCCAGCGGCGGAACATCACGGTGGTGGTCTCCAGCAGGTCCAGCTCGGGCTTGGACAGGCGGCCCCGGGCGCGGGTGGCGGGCACCGGCTCGGGATCGGCGGCCAGGGCCGTCGAGGAGGGGACCAGCCAGCGCTGCATCGGTTCGATGAGGGAGGGGCCGGCGGAGAGGGCCAGCGAGGTGCCGAGGAAGCCGCGCCGGGCCAGCATCAGGTCGCTGCGCGAGAACTCGCTGAGCAGGGCCACGGTCTGCGGGGCCGTCCACGGCAGGTCGACGCCGGTGGCGGAGGGCACGGGGCGGCCGGTGCGCAGGCCGAGGTCCTCGACCGGGACGACGACGCCGAAGCGCTCGGAGAACAGCTCGGACAGGATGCGCGGGATCGGCTCGCGCGGGTTCTCGCCGTCCAGCCAGCGGCGCACCCGGGAGGTGTCGGTGGAGATGTGGTTGGCGCCCAACTGGCGGGCGCGGCGGTTGACCTGCCGGGCCAGCTCGCCCTTGGACCAGCCGCTGCGCACGAACCACGAGGTGAGCAGCTCGTTGGGACGCTTCTCGGGGTGCGGGGCGCTGCCCGCGCCCGCTCCGCCGCCTCCGGTGCCGCTCACTGGAACGCCCCCATTCTCACTGCCGCTGTCGCCGGGTGGGCCAAGCCCTATCAGAATTCCGGCGGCCGCGGCTGCCCGTCCGGCATTTATCACCCGTCGAACGGAAAGCCGAATTGCCTCCGGCATAGTCACGGGCGCATGTGCCCAATGACCTCATGCACGCAGAGTAATCCCACGATCACCCGTCCAGCCATGGCGGTTCCCCAAACGCCACCATTCGCCACCCCTTCGCATGAACGCACGGTGGCGACTCCGCGATTCACTTGGCACGACCCGTGTAGGAGTCGTTGCAGTGGTGCGCACTGGGGCGTGCGCCGTCCGCCGCACCACCCGGGATGCTTCCTGGCGCCGTCTGAAACGCGCGGCACTGGGGAGGGGGAGTACATGGGAGCACGGAGCGTCACGCCGCACGTCCGCAGCGTCACCGCCGGTGCGTCGACCCGTTGGAGGGGGCATGGGCTTCACGATCGGCAGCAGTCGGGGCATGCGCGAGCTCAGGTCCGGTGCGCGCCGCCGCGGTCGCTCCCCGGAGTGCACGGCCGTGGCCGAGTACACCGGGCTGTGGGGCTGGGACGTGGTGCCGGGCGCCCGGACCGCCGGCGGGGCGTGCTCCTGCGGGCACCGGGACTGCCCGGCGCCGGGCGCGCATCCGCTGGACTTCGCACCGGAGATCCCCGCCGGGTCCAAGCTGGACCGGGTGGCCGAGGCGTGGGGCGCGTTCCCGGGGGCCGCGGTGATGCTGCCGGTCGGCAGGGCCTTCGACGTGATCGAGGTGGCGGAGCCGGCCGGGCGCCGGGCGCTGGCCAGACTGGAGCGGATGGGCCTGCCGGTCGGGCCGGTGACGGTGACGCCCGAGGGCCGCGCCCACTTCTTCGCCGCCCCGGGCACCGCCGCCGAGCTGTCCCCGTCGCTGTACCGGATGGGCTGGGACCTCCCGTCCACCCTCGACCTGCGCGGTCTCGGCCCGGGTACGTACATCACCGCCCCGCCCTCCGACCGCGGCGGCCGGGGACCGGTCCGCTGGCTGCGCCCGCCGACCCTCGACGCGGCGGCGCGGCCTCCGGTGCCCCGGCTGCTGCTGGGCACGCTGGCGTACGTGGCGCATCGGTCACGGGCGTAGCGGTGGTCCCCCGGCGGACGCGGGCGTCGCCGCCTCCGCCGGCCCGGCCCGGCGGGACACCCGCCCGGGAGACGGCCTCGCACCCGCCGGTGAGAACGGAGCGGCGCCCGTCCCCCGAGGGGGCGGGCGCCGCTCCGTGCGCGCGGGAGCCGGCGTCAGTCGCCGATCAGCGCGTCCACGAACGCCCCCGGTTCGAACGGCGCCAGGTCGTCCGCGCCCTCGCCGAGGCCGATCAGCTTGACCGGCACCCCCAGCTCGCGCTGGACGGCGACCACGATGCCGCCCTTGGCGGTGCCGTCCAGCTTGGTCAGCACGATGCCGGTGATGTCGACGACCTCGGCGAAGACCCGGGCCTGGATCAGACCGTTCTGGCCGGTGGTGGCGTCGAGCACGAGCAGTACCTCGTCGAGCGGGGCGTGCTTCTCCACCACGCGCTTGACCTTGCCCAGCTCGTCCATGAGGCCGGTCTTGGTGTGCAGCCGGCCGGCGGTGTCGATGAGGACGACGTCCGCGCCGATCTCCTTGCCCTCCTTGACCGCGTCGAAGGCGACGGAGGCCGGGTCGCCGCCCTCGGGGCCGCGCACGGTGTGGGCGCCGACCCGCTCGCCCCAGGTCTGCAACTGGTCGGCGGCGGCGGCCCGGAAGGTGTCGGCGGCGCCCAGCACCACGCTGCGGCCGTCGGCGACCAGGACCCGGGCGAGCTTGCCGGTGGTGGTGGTCTTGCCGGTGCCGTTGACGCCGACGACCATGACGATGCCGGGCTTGCTGGTGGCGGGCTCGGTCTTGACCTCGCGGTCCAGCTCGGGGCCGAGCAGCGTGATCAGCTCCTCGCGCAGCAGCCCCCGCAGCTCCTCGGGGGTGCGGGTACCGAGCACCCGGACGCGCTCGCGCAGCCGTTCGACCAGTTCCTGGGTGGGCTGCACGCCGACGTCGGCGGTGAGCAGGGTGTCCTCGATCTCCTCCCAGGTGTCCTCGTCGAGGTGCTCCCGGGAGAGCAGCGTGAGCAGGCCCTTGCCGAGCGCGTTCTGCGAACGGGAGAGGCGGGCGCGGAGCCGGACCAGCCGGCCGGCGGTGGGCTCGGGGACCTCCAGAGGAGGCACCTGGAGCTCTTCGACGACGGGCGGTTCCTCGGCCGTGACGGTGCCACCGTCCGGGAGGTCGACCTCCTCTATCGTCCGGCGCGTTTCGTCGCGCGGCGTCTCGGCCTCGTCGCCGACGTGCGGCTCGGCCGGAGGGGCGGTGATGTCGGGCGCGGAGGGCGGCGGCGGGGGCAGGTGCTTCTTGCGGCGACTGCCGACGACGAGCCCGCCGAGCGCGCCGATCACGACCACGGCGATGACTACAGCAAGGATGAGGATGTCCATAACCCGTCCAGTATCAGTCATGAGCCGTCGGCACACCCCGTTCGCGGTGTCCGCCGGAGGACGGGAGCCGCGCGACGGGCGGCACGAGCCCGGGGGCGGAGGGCCGGGACGCCGGAGACGATCGCCGGGACGGCCTGGGACGCGGACGCCCGGGGCCCCCGCGACCTGGGCGGACCCGCCCGGGTGGCGGCGGAGAGACGTACTGCCCGGCTCGTCGGGCGAGCCGGGCAGTACGCCGGGGGTGTCGAGGAGCGGGCAGCGGGGACTTGGCCCGGCTCCTCGAGTTCGGGTGCCTCCGCGGGGCGGAGGCTCAGCCCATCTCCTCCAGGGCCTTGCCCTTCGTCTCCTTCACGAACTTCAGGACGAACGGGATGGAGAGCGCGGCGAAGATCGTGTAGATCACGTAGGTGCCGGAGAGGTTCCAGTCGGCCAGCGACGGGAAGCTCGCGGTGATGGCCCAGTTGGCGATCCACTGCGCGGACGCGGCCACGCCGAGCGCGGCGGCGCGCAGCCGGTTGGGGAACATCTCGCCGAGGAAGACCCAGACGATGACACCCCAGGACAGGGCGAAGAAGAGGACGAACATGTGGGCGGCGATCAGCGCGACCCAGCCCTGGGTGGTGGGCAGCTTGCCGTCGACGAGGTGGGCGGAGAACGCCCAGGCCTCCAGCGCCAGGCCGATGACCATGCCGACCGAGCCGATGATGGCGAGCGGCTTGCGGCCGACCCGGTCCACGAAGATCATCGCGATCACGGTGCCGATGATGTTGATGATCGACGTGGTGAACGAGTAGAGGAAGGAGTCCGTCGGGTCGACGCCGACCGACTGCCACAGCGTCGAGGAGTAGTAGAACGCGACGTTGATGCCGACGAACTGCTGGAACACCGACAGGCCGATGCCGATCCAGACGATCGGCTTGAAGAAGAAGCCGCCGCCGAGCAGGTCCTTGAAGCTGGACTTCTCCTCGCGGTGCATCGCCGTCTCGATCTCGGTGACGCGGGCGTCGAGGTCGATCTTGTTGCCCTCGACCTCTTCGAGGATCTGGCGGGCGCGGTCGTGCTTGCCGATGGAGATCAGGAAGCGCGGGGACTCGGGGATGGCGAAGGAGAGCAGCCCGTAGAGGATGGCCGGGACGACCATGACGCCGAGCATGACCTGCCAGGCTTCCAGGCCCATGATCTTGCCGCGCTGGTCGCCGTCGGCGGCGTTCAGCAGGCCCCAGTTGACCAACTGGGACACGGCGATGCCGACGACGATCGCGGCCTGCTGGAAGGAGCCGAGCCGGCCGCGGTAGGCGGGCGGGGAGACCTCGGCGATGTAGGCGGGGCCGATGACCGAGGCCATGCCGATGGCGAAACCGCCGATGACACGCCACATGGCGAGGTCCCACAGCGCGAAGGGCAGGGCCGAGCCGATGGCGCTGACGGTGAAGAGAACGGCGGCGATCTGCATGCAGCGGATGCGGCCGATGCGGTCGGCGATCCGGCCGGCGGTCGCCGCGCCGATGGCACAGCCGATCAGCGCGATCGCGATGACCTGGGCCAATACCGCGGAACCGACGTCGTAGCGGTCCCGGATGGCCTCGACGGCGCCGTTGATGACGGAGCTGTCGTAGCCGAAGAGGAAACCGCCCATCGCGGCCGCCGCCGCGATGAAGATGACGTGCCCGAGATGATCGGGATGAGCCGTTCTGGCTCCTGACTTGGGTGCCTCAGCAGTGCTGGTCACGTGTACTCCTCGGGCCACCGGCAACGCTGCCGGGTAGTTCGCCTTCGAGGTCCGCCTGAAAGGTACCTGAAGGTAAAAGCAACGTTGCAGAGACTATGCCTTCAAGTTTCGAAGTCAATAGGGCGAAAGCTGTGACGTACGAGACGTTTCACGGCGGAGAGGTGGGCGAAGTGTGTTCAAGTCTTGAACTTGTCGGGCCCTAGCGGAGCCGCTGGCTGATCACCTTGGACACGCCGTCACCCTGCATGGACACGCCGTACAGCGCGTCGGCGATCTCCATGGTCCGCTTCTGGTGCGTGATCACGATGAGCTGGGACGCCTCCTGCAGCTCCCGCATGATGCGGATCAGCCGTTGCAGGTTGGTGTCGTCCAGCGCCGCCTCGACCTCGTCCATCACGTAGAACGGACTGGGCCGCGCCTTGAAGATCGACACCAGCAGCGCCACCGCGGTCAGCGACCGCTCCCCGCCGGACAGCAGCGACAGCCGCTTGACCTTCTTGCCCGGCGGCCGGGCCTCGACGTCCACGCCCGTGGTGAGCATGTTGCCGGGGTCGGTCAGCACGAGACGGCCCTCGCCGCCCGGGAAGAGGCGGCCGAACACGCCCTCGAACTCGCGGGCGGTGTCGCGGTACGCCTCGGTGAACACCTGTTCCACACGCTCGTCGACCTCCTTCACCACCTGGAGCAGGTCGGCGCGGGTCTTGCGCAGATCCGCCAGTTGCTCGCTGAGGAACTGATGCCGCTCCTCCAGCGCCGCGAACTCCTCCAGCGCCAGCGGATTGACCTTGCCGAGCTGCTGGTAGGCCCGCTCGGCGGCCCTCAGCCGCTTCTCCTGCTCCGCCCGCACGAAGGGCCTGGGCCGGTTGCGCGGGTCGTCCGGATCGTCCGGCAGCTCCTCTCCCTCGGCGGGGGGCGAGGGCGGCACCGACCGGTGCGGTCCGTACTCCGCCACGAGTCCCGCCGGTTCCACACCGAGTTCCTCCAGCGCCTTGGCTTCGAGCTGCTCGATCCGCAGCCGTTTCTCGGCGCCGAGTACCTCGCCCCGGTGGACTGAATCCGTGAGTTTGTCGAGTTCCGCCTTGAGGTCGCGTCCGGCGGTGCGGGCCGCGGCCAGTTCCTGTTCGCGCCGGGCCTTGGCGGCCTCGGCGGCGGTGCGCTCGGCGTCGGCGCGGGCCAGGGAGACCTCGACGTGCGCGAGCAGTTGGCGGGCGCCCGAGGCGACGGCCCCGGCGACGGCCGCCTCGTGGCGCAGCCTGGCCCGCCGGCGTTCGGCACGCGTGCGTGCCTCACGTTCCGCGCGGGCGGCGCGGTCCAGGGAGTCGGCCCGTCCGGCGAGCCCCTTGACCCGCTCCTCGTGCGTACGGGCCTGGAGACGGGCCTCCATCTCGGTCTGCCGGGCGTTGGCGCCGTCGGCGGCGAGCCGGTCGCGCCGGGCGGTGTCGGGTTCCTCCTCGACCGGCAGCTCCTCGGCGACGGCGAGCCGCTCGGCCAGCTCCTCGGCCTCCGTCAGCGCCCGGTCCAGCGCCTCCTGCGCCCGCGCCGCGGCGGCGGCCGACCGCTCGGCCTCGCCGGCCGCGCCCCGCGCCTGCCCGGCGAGCCGCCCGAGCCGCTGGGC
This sequence comes from Streptomyces sp. NPDC000134, assembly GCF_042899225.1. Classification (NCBI taxonomy): domain Bacteria; kingdom Bacillati; phylum Actinomycetota; class Actinomycetes; order Kitasatosporales; family Streptomycetaceae; genus Streptomyces; species Streptomyces sp. NPDC000134. The sequence goes on along the minus strand of NZ_JBIAZN010000013.1, from coordinate 157,149 downwards.
GACGGCCGACTTCTCCCGGTCGGCCGCCCGGCGCCGCTCCCCCAGGCGCTCCACCAGGTCCGCGCACTCCCGGCGCCGCTCGGCGGCCGCCTCCTGCCGTGCCGCCAGCTCCTCGCACCGCACGTCCAGCTCGGCCAGCTCGGCGGCGGCCTGGTCCACGGACGCCTGGACCTCCATCAGGCTGGGCGCCCCGGCGGAGCCGCCCTGCGCGTAGTGCGCGCCGAGCAGATCGCCCTCGGCGGTCACCGCGGTCACGGCGGGCCGGGCGTACACCAGTTCCTCGGCGTCCTCCAGGGTCTCCACGACGACCACCCCGCGCAGCAGCCGCCGCACCGCGGGCATCAGCTCCGCCGGCCCGCGCACCAGCTCTGCGGCGTACGGGGGCCCGTCCGTCCCGCCTTCGGGGGGTACGTCGTCGGGGGCGCCGGCGAGCAGCAGCGCGGCCCGTCCGGCGTCCTGCTTGCGCAGCAGGCGGATGGCGTCGGCGGCGGCGGAGGGGGAGGTCACGGCGAGCGCGTCGGCGGCGGCGCCGAACGCGGCGGCGAGCGGCACCTCGTAGCCGGGCGTCACGGTGAGCAGCCCGGCCGCCGGGCCGAGCAGCCCGGTGAGCCGGTCGCGGGCGGCGAGCAGCGCGCCGGTGCCGTCCTTGCGGCGCAGGCCCAGGGCGAGGGCGTCGTGCCGGGCCCGGGTGGCGGCGCGGGCGCGCTCGGCCGCGGTGAGGGCCTCGCGGGCGTCGGTGAGGCCGGTCTCGGCGTCGGCGAGCCGCCGTCTGGCGTCCTCGTGCCGCTCGGCGAGTTCGTGGTCGTCGGCGTCGAGGCCGTCGACCTCGGCCTGGAGGGTCTCGTACTCCTCCTGGGCGGCGGCGGCGCGTTCCTGGGCCTCGTCGCGGGCTTCGGCCAGGCGTTCGATCTCGGCCTGGGCGGCGGCGGCCCGGGAGCGGGCGGCGCCGACCTGGCCGGCCAGCCTCGCCAGGCCCTCGCGCCGGTCGGCGATGGCACGGGCGACGTCCTTGAGGCGGCGTTCCTCCTCGGCGAGTTCGCGCTCCAGTTCGGCGCGGTGGGCGACAGTGTCCTCCAGGGCGCGTTGGGCGGCCTCCAGGGCGGCCGTCAGTTCGGCCTCCTGTTCGCGGACCCGGGCGGCCTCGCGCTCCATGTCCTCGGGGTCGCGGCCCCGCCGCTCCTCCGGGGGCGCCGAGGTGGCGCTCTTGACGCGGGCCTCGGCCAGGGAGATGGTGCCGCGCACCCGTTCGGCCGACTGGGACAGCTCGTACCAGGTCTGCTGGGCGCGCTGGAGGCGCGGGGTGAGCCGGCGGACCTCGTCCTCCAGGTCCGCCTCCCGGCGCAGCGCCCTGCTCAGCTCCTGTTCGGCGGCCTCCTTGCGTTCCTTCAGGGCGGCCTCGTCGGCGATCTCGGCCTGGAGCGCCTCGCGCAGGCGGACCAGGTCGTCGGCGAGGAGGCGGAGCCGGGCGTCGCGCAGGTCGGCCTGGATGACGGCGGCCCGGCGCGCGACGGCGGCCTGGCGGCCGAGCGGTTTGAGCTGGCGGCGCAGTTCGTCGGTCAGGTCCTGCACGCGTGCGAGGTTGGCCTGCATCGCGTCGAGTTTCCGCAGCGCCTTCTCCTTGCGCTTGCGGTGCTTGAGGACGCCGGCCGCCTCCTCGATGAAGGCGCGGCGGCCCATGGGGTCGGCGTGCAGCACGGAGTCGAGCTGGCCCTGGCCGACGATGACGTGCATCTCGCGGCCGATGCCGGAGTCGGAGAGCAGTTCCTGGATGTCGAGCAGCCGGCAGGTGTCGCCGTTGATCTGGTATTCGCTGCCGCCGTTGCGGAACATGATCCGCGTGATGGTGACCTCGGCGTACTCGATGGGCAGCGCCCCGTCGGAGTTGTCGATGGTCAGCGACACCTCGGCCCGGCCGAGCGGCGGGCGGCCGGTGGTGCCGGCGAAGATGACGTCCTCCATCTTGCCGCCGCGCAGCGACTTGGCGCCCTGCTCGCCCATGACCCAGCTCAGCGCGTCCACCACGTTGGACTTCCCCGAGCCGTTCGGGCCGACGACGCAGGTGATGCCCGGTTCGAAGCGGAGGGTGGTCGCCGAGGCGAACGACTTGAACCCGCGCAGGGTCAGGGCCTTCAGGTGCACGCCGCCGGACTCTACCCGCCGGTGCCGTCTCACTCCATGAACCCCTGGACCCCCGCGGTTTCACGGGTGAACGCGCAGGGCACACCAGACGTTAAGACACTGAAAGGATGCGCGGGGCAAGGGACCGGGCGCGGGGCGCGGGCTGACGAGGGCGGGAAAGAAAGAAGGGACGCCGGAGGCGTCCCTTGCAACTCTGAGCAACCGAGCGGCTGTACAGGCAGCCCGACCATTGCTGCTCGCGGGGAGCGACGCAGTGATCAGGTCAGCGCAGGCTCCGCCTGGTGTGCGTCAACGCTCTCCATGATCCTGTCGTGAGAAGCGGCAGCCGCCAGCTCGTCGTTCTCCGCCTGAATCCGTACGAGCTCGGATTCCAGGTCCTGGACACGCTGCTGGAGCCGTCGCATCTCGGCGAGGAGTCGAGGGTCGGAGCCGCCGACGTAACCGAGAAGCGCCTTTGCCATGATGGATGGTCCTCCACAATGAGTGACCGACCGATGCGGTGTGGGTCGTGAGGGATTCGCACCCGTGGTGCTTGGCATTCTTGAGTTTTTGCTGCCGTTCAACCATGCCAAACAGCTAAGGTGCGCGGGGCTTTCAGCGTCTCACCAAAAAGTTTGACGGTCAACACGATCACGCCCCGTATTGGCGGCCGGCCCGGGGCGCGCGGCCTGCGAGCGGCGGCGCGGCGACTTCACGGGCCCGTCGGGGCGGGCTGATCAACCTGTTGCCGGGAGCCTGCCACGAGCCGCCGTTCTTGGCAACCACCTGCTCGTTTCTGTTTTCGCCGGGGTCCGGCGGGCCGTCGCGCGGGCCCCGGCGGGGACGTCGGCGGGGTGGGGTCAGCGGATGGCGAAGCCCTCGTAGCCGCCGCGGGGTGTGTCCCAGATCTCGGTGACGCCGTCCACGCGGCCGGGCGTGTCGTCGCCGCGGAGCCAGCCGAGCAGTTCCTCGCAGCGCTCCCGGGGGCCCTCCGCGACCACTTGGACGCGTCCGTCGCCGAGATTGAGAGCAAAACCACTCAGACGTCCCAGTTCCAGTGCCCGCGCCCGGGTGAACCAGCGGAAACCCACACCCTGGACGCGTCCGCGCACCCAGGCGACCAGCCGTACTTCCTCGCTCATGACGGCAACCTAACCGGCGGATGTCCCTGCGGGCACTTCCGCCCCTGGTGTCATGCGGTACCGTCCCCACCCAATGAATCTCATATGAAACTCACTCGATCGTGTGGGTTTCGGTCGATCGCGAGGACGAGTCGACGACCCGAGGGACGAGGAAGGCCAGCACATGGGACGCCATCGACGCTCCGCCGCCGGCCGCGCCGCCACGGGCCGCGCCGCGGGGGGCGCGCAACAGCCCGGCCCCGGCGCCCGGCGCCACGACGGCCGGCAGCACTCGTATCCGGAGAGCCACCCCACGGGAGACCGCACCACGGGAGACCGCCCCACGGGGGACCGCGCCACGGGAGACCGTCCTGCGGGAGACAGCCCCGCGCGGGGCGTCGCGCCGTACCTGGACCCCGGGGCGTACGCCGAGGCGCGGGCGCGCAGCGATGCCTACCTGTACGGCGCGGACGGCTCCGCCGAGGCCGGTGTGCCGACGGTGAGCCGGACCGTGGACTTCCCCGGTGCCGGTTTCACCGAGGCGCCGCGCCGGCCGGGCTCGCACCGCCGGCGGAAGAAGAGGGCCGCGGCCCCGGTCCGTACCGGTCTGCTCGGGATCTCCGCCGCCGTGGCCCTCGGCACCATCGCGGTGGCGACCGGCCTGGTGCCCGGCCTCGACGGCTACCGGATCGGCGGGGACGGCACGGGCAGCGGAAGCGTGCGGTCCGCCGACTCGCCGAGCAACACCCCGGGCGAGCAGGGCGGCGCCGCCGACAGCCCCGAGAGCGGCGCGACCGGCCCCGCCACCGGACGTACGTCCTCCCCGTCGTCCCCGGCCGGGTCCCCCTCCAAGGCGTCGTCGTCGCCGACCCGCACCCCGTCCAAGGAGAAGGACGGCGGGAAGGGGAAGCCCGAGCAGCCGAAGAAGCCGAAGACGACCCCGGGCGGCAAGCAGGAGCCGGGCACCTCCCCCTCGCGGGCCGCGACCGAGCAGCCCGCCGCTCCCCCGGCGGCCGCCTCCGGGCAGGCCACTTCCGCCGAGGCCGAGGTCCTGCGCCTGGTCAACGAGGAGCGCGCCAAGGCCGGCTGCACCCCGGTCACCGCCGACGGCGCGCTGGCCGAACTGGCGGAGTCCTTCAGCCGGGCCATGGCCGCGCAGGGCTTCTTCGACCACACCGACCCCAGCGGCGCCACCCCCTGGGACCGCGCCGAGGCCGCCGGGATAAGCAATCTGGGCGGCGAGAACATAGCGCGCGGCCAGGCGGACGCCCAGGCCGTGATGGACGCCTGGATGAACAGCGAGGGCCACCGCGCCAACATCCTGAACTGCGACTTCACCACCCTGGGGGTCGGCGTGCAGTTCGGCTCGGGCGGGCCTTGGTGGACGCAGGACTTCGGCTACTAGCCGCGCTTACCGCCGGTTAGCGCTCGCTGCCGGGTGGCGCTGTGCTCGCGTACGCTGGAGGCATGGTGACCACGCAGGAGGAGCGGGACCTCCCCTATGACGTCTTCTCCCGGGCGTGCCCCTCGCGCGGCACGCTGGAGCACGTCACGGGACGCTGGGGCGCGCTGACGCTGGGGGCCCTGTACGAGGGGTCGTTCCGGTTCAACGAGCTGCGGCGCCGGGTGGACGGCGTCAGCGAGAAGATGCTCTCCCAGACGCTGCACGCCCTGGAGCGCGACGGCCTGGTGCACCGCGAGGCCCAGCCGACCAATCCGCCCCGCGTCGACTACGAGCTGACGCCGCTCGGCCGCGAGGTCGCCGGTCGGCTGATCGCCCTCATCGAGTATCTGGAGGGCAGCATGGACGAGGTCCTGGCCGCCCGCGGACGCTACGACGGCCGCGCTTCCCAGGCCGCGGGGCGCGGCGGGCGCTGGCACTTGGGGCAGTAGTAGCTGGACCGGTTCATCCAGGGGCGGCGGCGCATCGGGGTGGCGCAGCGGCGGCAGGGGAGGTTCTCCCGGCCGTAGGCGTTCAGGGTGCGTTCGAAGTAGCCGGACTCCCCGTTGACGTTGACGTAGAGGCTGTCGAAGCTGGTGCCGCCGACGGCGAGGGCCTCGTTCATCACGTCCCGGACATGGCCGAGGAGTTCCAGGGTGCGGGGGCGGGTGAAGGCGGCCGTGGGGCGGTCGTAGTGCAGCCGGGAGCGCCAGAGCGCCTCGTCGGCGTAGATGTTGCCGACGCCGCTGATCAGGGACTGGTCGAGCAGGGCCCGTTTGATGGTGGTGCGCTTGCGGCGCAGCGCCAGGTGGAACGCCTCGTCGTCGAAGAGCGGGTCGAGCGGGTCGCGGGCGATGTGCGCGATGACGTCGGGCAGCCCGCCGGGGCCGGTGTCGTGCAGCGACAGGCCGCCGAAGGTGCGCTGGTCGACGAAGCGCAGCTCGGTGCCGAGGGCGTCGGCGAACCGGACCCGGACCCGCAGGTGCTTCTCGGCGGGGACCTCGTGGAGCTGGACCAGCAACTGGCCGCTCATGCCGAGGTGGGCGAGGATCGCCTGGTCGGTGTCCTCCAGCGGCAGCCACAGGTACTTGCCCCGGCGGCTGGGCACGCCGACGCGGTGGCCCTTGAGCCGCAGGGCGAAGTCGTCGGCGCCGGCGAGATGGCGGCGTACCGCGCGGGGGTGCAGGACCTCGGCGTCGGCGATCGTCCGGTGGGCGACCCACCGGTCGAGACCGCGCCGGACGACCTCGACCTCGGGCAACTCGGGCATGGACTCCCCCACTGCGGATCGTTGGGGCACTGCGGGTGGGTGGACGAGCCGAGCGCCCGCCCGGGTGTCGGGCGGGCGCTCGGCCGCGCTGTCCCGGTCGGGCTCAGGCGGAGGGCGACGGGGCGTCGGCGCTCTCGGCGGGGGCCTGCTCGGCCCCCGCGTCGGCGCTCTCGGCGGGGGCCTGCTCGGCCTCCGCCTCGGCGCTCCGGGCCGCCGCCGCGGCGCGCTCGTCCGCCGCGGCGCGGATGGACCGCCACGCGGATTCGGCGGCCTGCTGCTCCGCCTCCTTCTTGCTGCGGCCGGTGCCGGTGCCGTACGAGACGCCTCCGACGCGGGCGGCAGCAGTGAAGGTCTTCTCATGATCGGGGCCGGTCTCCGTGACCAGGTACTCGGGGACGCCGAGCCCTTCGGTCGCGGTCAGCTCCTGGAGGCTGGTCTTCCAGTCCAGGCCGGCACCGAGGTTGGAGGATTTCTCGATCAGGGGGTCGAACAGGCGGTGCACCAGCTCCGCCGCCGAGTCCAGGCCCTGGTCGAGGTAGACCGCGCCGATCACCGCTTCGAGGGTGTCGGCGAGGATGGACGCCTTGTCCCGGCCGCCCGTGCCCTCTTCACCCCGGCCGAGCCGGATGAAGGAGCCCAGGTCGAGCCCGCGGCCGACCTCCGCCAACGCACGCGAGTTGACCACCGCGGCCCGCAGCTTGGCCAGTTGGCCTTCGGGCAGGTCGGGGTGGGTGCGGTACAGCGTGTCCGTGACGACGAGGCCGAGCACGGAGTCCCCGAGGAACTCCAGCCGCTCGTTCGTCGGCAGACCGCCGTTCTCGTACGCGTAGGAACGGTGGGTCAGCGCGCGCACCAGAAGGGCGGACTCGAGCTGGTAGCCGAGCCGCCCTTCCAGAAGCGTGTGGGACGAGGCCTGGTGGTCCGCTGAGTTCTTCTTCGGCGTGGACACAGTGCCTCTCACCAGCCGCTCAGACCTCGAGGACCTGGCGCTTGTTGTAGGTGCCGCACGACGGGCACGCGATGTGCTGCTGCTTGGGCTCGTGGCAGCGCTCGCACGCAACCAGGGTGGGGACCGCAGCCTTCCACTGCGACCGGCGGTGGCGCGTGTTGCTGCGCGACATCTTCCGCTTCGGAACAGCCACGGCTACTTCTCCTGCTTCTCGTCGACGCCCGATTCAGCGGCGCCGCTCATCTCGTCCTTCTCGCCGTCTCCGAGTGAACCGGCGAGTCCCTGCAAAGCCGCCCAACGGATGTCGACGGCGTCATGGTGGTGGTCCGGGTCGTCCGCGAGGCGCACGCCGCACTCGGCGCACAGCCCCGGACAGTCTTCCTGGCACACCGGCTGCATCGGCAGGGCTAGCACCACCGCGTCACGCAGCACTGGTTCGAGGTCGAACAGGCCGTCCTCGAGAAGGAGCCTGTCCTCGTCTTCCTCGGCGTCGTCGGCCGGTTCCGCCTTGGGGCGGCCCCGGTCGTCGGCGTCAGGGTACGAGAACATCTCCTGGAAGTCCGCTTCGAGCTGCTGCTCGACCGGCTCCAGACACCTTACGCACTCCCCCTCGGCCGTGGCACGGGCGGTGCCTGTGACGAGCACCCCTTCCATGACGGACTCGAGCCGCAGCTCCAGCTCGACCGGGGCGCCTTCCGGCACTCCGATGACTCCCGCGATACCGAGGTCCCGGGGAGCGTCGACCGTGCGGGTCAGGCGCTGGAGCGCACCGGGCCGCCGCCCCAGCTCGTGCGTGTCGAACACGAGAGGGTCACGGTGGTCGAGGCGGGCGTTCAGAGCCATTCCTGCTTTCGGTCTTTCCGAGCTGAGAGGGACGCCGCCCCGCGGTGTGACGGGCAGCGTGGATCGCGGACGTACGCGCGACCGAACAGCCAGGATACTGGACCTTTCGCTGTCGGCCCAATCCGGACTCAGTGCCCCTGTTCGTAGCGCTGCTGTTCGTACTGCCGCAGTTGCTCGGCGCTGATCATGCTGGTGTCGAAGAGGCTGGTCTCGTCCAGGGCCGGCGGCTGCGGGGAGTGCCGCGGCGGCTCGGGGTAGCCCTGCTGGGCGTCGTACGCAGGCTGCTCGGCGTCGTAGCCCTGGTAGGTGGCGTAGGGGTCGGCCTGCTGGTAGCCGTAGGCGTCCTGCTGGGCGTACTGCTGCTGGTAGCCGTAGGGGTCGGCGGCGGGCGCGGCGGCCGGCGGCGGCGGATACCCGTAGGCGTCCTGGGTCTCGTACGGCTCGGGGGCCTCGTACGGCTCCGGCGTCTCGTACGGCTCCCGGGCCTCGTACGACTGCTGCGCCGGGACCGCCGGGCGGGGCTGCCCACCGGCGGGGGCGGCGGCGAGTTCCGCGAGGCCGGCGAGGTAGTCGGCGTCGCTGGAGTGCTGGACGGTGCTGGTGTCGTCGGCGAGGGCGCCGAGGTCGTCGCTGGCGATCCGGCCGTGCAGCTTCTCGCGGCCCCGGCCGACGGCGTCCAGGGTCTTGGCGAGGACCGCCTCGAAGGCGCCGAGCTTGGCGTCGACGTAGGCGTCGGCGGTGCGGCGCAGGGTCTCGGGGTCGTGGCTGCGCTCGGGGGCGTCCTCGTCCTCGTAGCCCTCCGCGTCGACGCCGGGTCCGGTGCCGAGCAGCTTCTCGCGGCCGCGGCCGACCGAGCCGAGGGTCTTGGTGAGGACGACCTCGAAGTTGGCGAGCTTGGAGTCGACGTACTCGTCGGCCTCGGCGCGGATCTCCTCGGCCTCCTGGCGGGCCTCGCCGAGGATGCGGTCGGCCTCGGCCCGGGAGCGGCGGGCGACCTCGGTGTCGGAGATCAGTGAGCCGCGCTCGGCGTGCGCGGACTCGATGATCCGCTCGGCCTCCTGGCGGGCCTCGGCCACCATCTGCTCCCGGTCGCCGATGACCTCCCGGGCCTGGGCGAGGGAGTCGGGCAGCGCGGCGCGCACCTCTTCCAGCAGGGCGAGCAGATCGGCGCGGTTGATCACGCACGAGGCCGACATGGGCATGGCGCGGGCGCCGGAGACCATCGCGGTGATCTCGTCGAGCTTCTTCTGCACGTCCACCGTGTGCTCGCCACTTCCTGCTGCTGTGTTGAAGACGGTCGGGACGACTGTACGGCCCCCGGGTGCCGGTGGGACACCGGGTGACGGTCAGTCAGTTCCCGTGCGGCGGGCGGGGCCGGGTCAGTCCTTCTTCAGGCGCTCGGCGAGGGCGTCGAGGACCACCGGGGGCACCAGGTGGGCGATGTCGCCGCCCCAGGTGGCGACCTCCTTGACCAGGGAGGAGGAGAGGAAGCTGTAGGTGGGGTTGGTGGGGATGAAGAGGGTCTCCACGCCCGAGAGGCCGTTGTTCATCTGGGCCATCTGGAGTTCGTAGTCGAAGTCGCTGACGGCGCGGAGGCCCTTGACGATGGCCGGGATCTCGCGCTGCTTGCAGAAGTCGACGAGCAGGCCGTGGAAGGACTCCACGCGGACGTTCCCGTAGTCGGCGGTGACCTGGCGGATGAGGTCGATCCGCTCCTCGATCCCGAACAGGCCCTTCTTGGCCTGGTTGATCATCACCGCGACGTAGACCTCGTCGTAGAGCCTGGAGGCACGGGCGATGATGTCGAGGTGTCCGTTGGTGATCGGGTCGAACGACCCGGGACAGACGGCGCGGCGCACTTGTGATCCCTCGCTCTCCGGTCCGGTCATCGTGCGTCTTCGCACGTAGAGGCGGCGCGACCGTACCAAAACGTACCCTCGCCGTAGCGACGGGCCCGGATCGCGTCGAAACCGTCCGGCCATCTGAATTCGCCGCCTCTGGTGCTGCGCTCCACGGTGACGAGGGCTTCGGCCGCGAGCCAGCCCTGGGTGCGGAGTGTGAGCAGGATCTCCCGAAGATCGTGATCCGTGACCGCGTACGGCGGATCGAGGAAGACCAGGTCGTACGGGGCGTCCGGGGGGGTCTGGACGATCTGCTGGGCCTTGCCGGCCCGCACCTCGGCGCCGGGCAGGCCGAGGTTCCTGACGTTCTCCCGGACGGTGCGGGCCGCTCGGGCGTCGGCCTCGACCAGGAGGGTGTGGCCGGCGCCCCGGGAGAGCGCCTCCAGGCCGACGGCGCCGGAGCCGGCGTACAGGTCGAGGACGCGTTCGCCGTCCAGGGGGCCGCCGAGGAGGGACTGCCAGGTGGAGAAGAGTCCTTCCCGGGCGCGGTCGGAGGTGGGGCGGGTGCCGTGCCCCGGGGGGACGGCGAGGCGGCGTCCGCCGGCCGCGCCGGCGATCACGCGGGTCATCAGGGGTTCCTCTTCGTGGACGGCTTTGTGTTCAGTGTGGCTGGTCGCGCTCGCACGGCGGTAGCCGCGCGGCGCGTACGGCCCCGCGCCCCCGGGTGGGGGTGTCCTCAGCCCTTCTCCAGGTACTGCTCCCTCTCCTCGTCCAGGAGGGCGTCCAGGGCCGTGCGGAGGCCGGGGAGGGTGGCGAGGGCCGGGTCGGCGGCCACCAGGGCCGCCGCCTCCGCTCTCGCCTCGGCGATGATCTCCTCGTCCTCGATGACCTCCAGGACGCGCAGGGAGGAGCGGGCGCCGGACTGGGCCTGGCCGAGGACGTCGCCCTCGCGGCGCTGTTCGAGGTCGATACGGGAGAGTTCGAAACCGTCGAGGGTGGCGGCGACGGCGGCGAGCCGCTGCCGGGCGGGGCTCGCCTCGGGCATCTCGGTGACCAGCAGGCACAGGCCGGGGGCGGAGCCGCGGCCGACCCGGCCGCGCAACTGGTGGAGCTGGGAGACGCCGAAGCGGTCGGCGTCCATGATGACCATCGCCGTGGCGTTCGGCACGTTGACCCCGACCTCGATGACCGTGGTGGCGACCAGGACGTCGGTGTCGCCGGCGGCGAAGCGGCGCATCACGGCGTCCTTGTCGTCGGGCTGCATCCTGCCGTGCAGGACCTCGACCGTGAGACCGCTCAAGGGGCCCTTGGCGAGCTGCTCGGCGATGTCCAGGACGGCCAGCGGCGGGCGCTTGTCGGCCCCTTCCGGCGGGGCGTCGCCCTTCTTCTTGGCGGACTCGTCCTCGTCGCCGATGCGGGGGCAGACCACGTACGCCTGGTGGCCGGCCTCGACCTCCTCGCGGACCCGCTCCCAGGCGCGGGCCAGGAAGTGCGGCTTGTCGGCGGCCGGGACGACATGGCTGGCGATCGGGGACCGGCCCGCCGGCAACTGGTCCAGGACGGAGGTCTCCAGGTCGCCGAAGACGGTCATGGCGACCGTGCGCGGGATGGGCGTCGCCGTCATGACGAGCAGGTGCGGGGGCTGCTTGCCCTTGCCCCGCAGGGCGTCGCGCTGCTCCACGCCGAAGCGGTGCTGCTCGTCCACCACGACCAGGCCCAGATCGTGGAACCGCACCTTGTCCTCGATCAGCGCGTGGGTGCCGATGACGATGCCGGCCTCGCCGGTGGCCAGGTCGAGCAGGGCCTGGCGGCGGGCGGCGGCGCCCATGGAGCCGGTGAGCAGCACGACCTTGGTGCCGTGCTCGGAGCCGCCGAGCAGCCCGCCCTCGGCCAGCTCGCCCATCATCTCGGTGACCGAGCGGTGGTGCTGCTGGGCGAGGACCTCGGTGGGCGCCAGCATCGCGGCCTGGCCGCCGGCGTCGACGACGGCGAGCATGGCGCGCAGGGCGACCAGGGTCTTGCCGCTGCCGACCTCGCCCTGGAGCAGCCGGTGCATGGGGTGGTCGGTGGCGAGGTCGTCGAAGATCTCCCGGGAGACCTTGCGCTGGCCCTCGGTGAGGGTGAAGGGCAGGCGGTCGTCGAAGGCGGTCAGCAGGCCGTCGGCCGCGGGCCTGCGGGGCACGGCGGGGAGCTGGGTCTCGGCGTGGCGGCGGCGGGCCAGGGCGACCTGGAGGACGAACGCCTCGTCCCACTTCAGCCGGGCGCGGGCGTCCTCGATGTCGGCCCGGGTGTGCGGGCGGTGGATCTTGAGCAGGGCCTCGGGGAGGGAGACCAGTGCGCGGCCCTCGCGCAGCGGGTCCGGCAGCGGGTCGACGGCCTCCTGGGCGGTGGGCAGCACCGTCTGGATCGCCTTGCCGATCTTCCAGGACTCCAGCTTGGCGGTGGCCGGGTAGAGCGGGATCAGCGCGCCGGCCCAGCTCTCGACGGTCTCCTCGGTGTCGCCGCGCAGCAACTCGTACGCCGGGTGGGCCAGTTGCAGCTTGCGGTTGAAGACGGAGACCTTGCCGGCGAACATCGCGCGGGTGCCCGGCAGGAGGTCCTTGTGGGGCTTGTGGACGCCGTTGCCGAAGAAGACGAGCTGGAGGCGGCCGCTGCCGTCGGTGATGGTCACCTCCAGGCGCTGGCCCTTGCCGCGCGGGGCCTTGGCCGAGGCGAAGGTGTGCAGCCGGGCGTCGGCGACCTGGGCGACCACCGTGACGTGCTCGTCCATGGGGAGGTCGGCGAGGTGGGTGAGCTGCCCGCGCTCCTCGTATCTGCGCGGGTAGTGGTGGAGGAGGTCGCCGACCGTGTGCAGGCCGAGGTGCTCGGCCATCACCTTCGCGGTGGCGGGGCCGAGCACCGACTTCAGCGGCTGTCGCAGGGGTTCTCGCAGTGCGGGCACGGCATCCATTGCACACCACGCCACTGACATCCTCGTATACGAGGTGCGAAACCCCTGGTGAGACGGGTGGTTCCGGACGTAGGATGACGCGCCTCGCGGCTCCCTCAGCCAACCCGCGGTCGCCGCCTCGCCGGGACCGCCCGACCCCGCGCCGTCGCCCGTCCCCCCACCGGCGCTGCGACGATGGACTCCCAGACCTCACCGAACCCCGCGGCCTCGCCGTCCCCCGAGCCCTCGCACACCTTCCAGGTCGACCTGCGCGGCCTGGTCGACCTGCTCTCCCATCACCTCTACTCCAGTCCCCGGGTCTATCTGCGCGAGCTGCTGCAGAACGCCGTGGACGCGATCACCGCCCGCCGGGCGGCGGACCCCGGCGCCCCGGCCCGGGTGGCGCTGTACGCCGACGGCGGCGAACTGCGGGTCGAGGACAGCGGCGTCGGCCTCACCGAGGCGGACGTGCACGACCTGCTGGCGACCATCGGCCGCAGCTCCAAGCGCGCCGAGGGGCTCCAGGAGGCCCGCTCGGACTTCCTCGGGCAGTTCGGCATCGGCCTGCTGGCCTGTTTCGTGGTCGCCGAGCAGATCCGGGTGGTCAGCCGCAGCGCCCGTACGCCCGGCGCGCCGCCCGTGGAGTGGACGGCCCGGGACGACGGGTCGTACACCGTGCGGACCCTGCCGGACGCGGCGCGGCCCGAGCCGGGCACCACCGTCCACCTCCGGGCGCGGGCCGGGGCGGCCGAGTGGGTCGAGGCCGGGCGGGTGCGGCTGCTGGCGCGGGAGTTCGGCTCGCTGCTGCCCTACGACGTCCGGGTGGGCGACGAGCCGGTCACCGAGCTGCCGGCGCCCTGGGACCGCCCGTACCCCTCCCCCGCGACCCGGCGGGCGGCGCTCGCCCGGCACTGCCACGAGCTGTTCGGCTTCACCCCGCTGGACTCCATCGACCTGGACGTGCCGCTCGCCGGGGTGCGGGGCGTGGCGTACGTCCTGCCGTCGGCGGTCAGTCCGGCCCAGCGGGCCGGTCACCGGGTGCACCTGAAGGGCATGCTGCTCACCGAGCGGGCCGAACAGGTGCTGCCCGAGTGGGCGTTCTTCGTGCGCTGCGTCCTGGACACCGACAGCCTGCGGCCCACGGCCTCGCGCGAGTCGCTGTACGAGGACGAGACCCTGGCGGCCGTCCGGGACGCGCTCGGGGAGCGGGTCCGGGCCTGGCTGACCGGTCTCGCGGCGAACGACCCCGAGCGGCTGGCCGCGTTCCTGGCCGTGCACCACCTGGGCGTGAAGTCGCTCGCGCGGCACGACACCGAGATGCTGCGGACCATGCTGCCCTGGCTGCCGTTCGAGACCACCGACGGGCGGCTGTCCCTGGAGGAGTTCGCGCAGCGGCACCCGGTGGTGCACTTCACCCGGACCGTGGAGGAGTACCGGCAGGTCGCCCCGATCGCCTCCGCCCAGGGCATCGGCGTGGTCAACGGCGGCTACACCTACGACACCGAGCTGGTCGAGGCGCTGCCGTCGGCGCGGCCGGGTACGGCGGTCGCGGAGCTGGACGCCGACACGGTCACCGCCCACCTGGACGCCGTCGACCCGGCGGAGGAGCTGGCCCTGGCGGGGTTCCTGGCCGCCGCGCGGGCGAAGCTGGACCCGCTGGGGTGCGACGTGGTGCTGCGCGCCTTCCATCCGCTGACGGTGCCCGCGCTGCACCTGGACGACCGCGCGGCCCGGCACGAACAGGCTCGTGCGGAGGCCGAGGAGCGGGCCGACGACCTGTGGGCGGGCATCCTCGGCTCGCTGCGCGGCAGCGCCCCGCGAGCGCGGCTGGTGCTCAACCACCTCAGCCCGCTGGTCCGGCGGATCGCCGCACTGGGCGACCGCGAGCTGATCGGCACCGCCACCGAGTCCCTGTACGGGCAGGCCCTGCTGATGGCGCAGCGCCCGCTGCGGCCGGCCGACTCGGCGCTGCTGAACCGGGCGTTCATCGGCCTCCTGGAGTGGGCCACGCACACCGAGGAGGGCCACTGATGGAGCCGATCACCGATCTCGACGGCCTGCGCCGCGCGATGGCGGAGAACTCCGCCGAGCCGGAGGGACCGGGCCGCAACGCCCGCGCGGAGCGCCTGCTCGCCGAGGCGGAGCGGCTGGACGTCCCCCTGGCGGTGATCGAGGCGCTCGGGCACCAGCTCAAGGTCTACAACTACAGCTCCGAGAAGGCGAAGATGTTCGTCCCCTTCGCGCGGCTGCTGCGCATGTGGGACGAGCACCCCGAGGACTTCGACGAGTACGAGGCGCACTCGCTGCACTGGGTCTTCAAGTGGGTGTCGGCCGGGATGCTCGACCAGCCGCACGTCCCGCTGGCCGCCGTCGAGAAGTGGCTCGGCGAGATGGAGCACCGCTACCGGGTCGCCGGGTACTCCGAGCGGGCGGTGCGCGCGGCGGAGTTCGGCGTCGCCTCGCACGTCGGGGACGTCACGCGGGCCGAGCGGGCGTACACGGCGTGGCTGGCCGCCGACCGGGACGCGATGGCCGACTGCCACGCGTGCGAACTGCACGCCCAGGGGTGCTGGCAGGCGGAGCGCGGCCGGGACGAGGAGGCGCTCGGCCTGTGGCGGCCGGTGCTGGACGGCGAGTTCACCTGCGCCCACCAGCCGCACGCGGCCCTGGCGTCGTCCCTGGCGCCGCTGCTGCGCCTGGGCCGAGCCGACGAGGCCCGCGCGCACCATCTGCGGGGCATCAGGCTGGTGCGGCCCATGGAGAGCATGCGGAGCGCGTACGCCGACCACGTGGAGTTCTGCGCGCTGTCCGGCAACGAAGCGCGCGGCCTGGAGCTGCTGGCCGAGCGCCCGGCGTACTTCACGGACGACGGGCATCCGCGCAGCGGAATGGACTTCCTGTGCGCGGTCGCCCTGCTCATGGACCGGCTGACCGCGCTGGGCCTGGGCGACCGGCCGGTACCGGGCCCGCCCGGCCGGAGCTGGACCGCCGGGGAACTCGGCCCGCACGCACGCGTGGAGGCCCTCGCGCTGGCCGCCCGCTTCGACGAGCGCAACGGGACGGCGTACGTCGGTGACCGGGCCCGCGCGCAGATGGCGCAGCGGCCCCTGATGGACCGGCTGCCCCTCGGCATCCGCACGGCCCGCCCGGCCCGCCCGGCCGCCACGCCGGGCGCGGGGACCGCCGCGCCGGGGCCGGGGGCCTCCCCGTCGGGGTCGGGGACCACCCCGTCCGGTCCGGGGGCCGTAACGCCGGACCCCGGGGCCACCCCGCCGGGGCCGGGGACCGCCGCACCGGGCGCGGGGACCGCCGCACCGGGCGCGGGGACCACCCCGCCGGGCTCGGGGGTCACCACGCCCGCCCCGGCGGCGGGGGCCGACCCGGCGGTCCCGGGGACCGACCCGGCCGCCCCGGGGACCCCGGCGTCCGAGTCCGCTCCCGCCGCCCCGGGCCTGTCCGCGCTGATCGCCGAGGCCCGGCGCGCGTCGGACACCCTCCAGCCGCACGCCGGTGAGGCGTGGGCCGCGGTCGACCGGGCCGCCGGGGACGCCGGTCTGGACCCTCGCGACCGCGCGGAGATCGCCGAGCACCGGGCGATGGAGCTGGGCCCCGACGGCGTCGGGCTGTTCGCGCGGGCCGCGGAGCTGTACGCCGAGGCGGGCGATCCGGGCGAGTCCCTGGCGGCACACGCGCGTGCCGCCTACGTCCGCGCCCTCGCCGGTGACCTGGAGGGGGCGCTCGCCGCGGTCGCCGCGCCCTGCGAGGCGGTCCGCGCGCTGTACGCCGAGGGCGGCACGGGCGCCCGGCAGACGGCGGCCGTCCTGATGAGCCGGGCCCGCGTCCTGATGCGCCGCGTCCACGAGACCGAGGCGGCGGACGCCGAGGCCGCCGAGGCCGCCGCACGCGAGGTGCTCGCGCTCGTCGCCGGCCGTACCGGCGAGGACGTACGGCTCGCCGCGCGGCAGGCCGAGGCGGAGGGCATGCTCGCGGAGCTGGCCGGCCGCGCGGGCGACCTCACCGGCGCCGTCGAGCTGTTCGGGCGGGCGGCGCGGGGGTTCACCGGGGCCGGGCTGCCGTGGTTCGCGGTGGAGTACGAGGCCCGGCTCGCCCAGTTGGCCCACCACCTCGGCGACGTCGAGGAGACCGAGCGGGCGCTGCGCGCGGCCCTGGAGCACGGCGGGCCGTACCTGGAGCCGACCGGACGGGCCCGGCTGTGCCTGCAGCTCGCCGAGGTCACCGGCGGCCGGGGAGCCGTCGAGGAGGCCGCCGGGCACGCCCTGGAGGCCGCGCACTGGGCCGACGAGGCCGGTGAGGGGCCGACGGTGGGCGCCTGGGCCCGGCAGCAGCTCGGCGGGTTCCTGCTGGCCCAGGGGCGGTGGGCGGAGGCCGCGGAGGTGCTGGAGTCGGCGCTGCCCGACATGACGGCCGAGACGCACGGCGACGGGGCGGTCGTCCAGACGCTGTGGTGGCTCGGGGACTGCCTCACCGAGCTGGGCGAGCACCGCGCGGCGGCCGAGCGGCGACTGGCGGCGGCCGACCTCGCCCGGCACTGGCCCGAGCAGCACGACCACGCCACGCTCGCCCACCTCGCCGCGACCAGCCTCGACCAGGCGGGCCTGGCCCAGGAGGCGGAACGGGCCTTCGTACGCGCGGGCGACCTGTGGCGCTCCCTCGGCGACGTCCACGGCCTGGTGCGGGCGGTGCGCTCCCGCGCGTGGCTGGCGCTGCGCTCGGGGGCGGGACCGGAGCGGGCGCGGGAGCTGATGGCGGCGGCGGTCGAGGAGTGCGAGGCCGCGCTGGGCACGGCCTCCGATCCCGCCTCCCGGGCCCGGATCAGCGCCGAACTGGGGCATTCGCACCAGCAGTTCGCCGAGCTGCTGGCCGGTTCTCCCGAGGGGGACGCTTCGGCCGAGGAGGCGCTGTCCCGGGCCGAGCGGGCGAGCGCCGCCTTCGCCGCCGCCGGGCCGGACGCCGTGCCCTTCCGGGCCGGTGCCGAACTCCTCGCGGGCCGCCTCGCCGCCGCGCTGGGCCGGCCCGACCGGGCGGCGGCACACGCGCGTGCCGTACTCGCCCTCCACGCGGACACGGACGCCGAGGACCACGCGGACGGGACGGCGGCCCGCCACCGGGAGGAGGCCGCGCACCTGCTGCGGTCCGCCGAGGAGGGCACCCCGGAACCGTCGGAGACCTAGGGGCCTGAGTCTCACTCCACGCCGATGAGCAGCGGCGAGCCCTGCCGGCCGCCCCGGTAGACCACGGTGTCGACGGCGAGGTACGCCTCCCGTACCCGGGTCTCCAGGCGGTCGGCGACGTCCTCGGGGGCGTCGTCGCCGAGGACCAGGGTGACCAGCTCGCCGCCGGCCGCGAGCATCCGGTCGAGGACGGTCTCGGCGGTGGCGGTGACGTCGGAGCCGATCACCGCCACGTCGCCGTCGACCAGGCCGAGGACGTCACCGGCCTGGCAGACGCCCGCCGACGTCCACGCCTCCCGTTCGGCGACCGCGACCTCGGCGTACCGGGTGGCGCCGGCCGCCGAGGTCATCGCCACGACGTCCTCGTCGAAGCGCCGGCCGGGTTCGTGGACGGCGAGCGCCGCGATGCCCTGGACCGCGGAGCGGGTGGGGATGAGGGCGACCCGGACGCCGGACGCGCGGGCCTGTTCGGCGGCCGCGGCGGCGGTGTGGCGCAGCTCGGCGTCGTTGGGCAGCAGCACCACCTCGCGGGCGTGCGCGCGGCGCACCGCCTCGGCCAGCTCACCGCTGGCGGGCGGCTCCCCGGGGCGCGCGAGCACGGCGGTCGCGCCGGCCTCGGCGTAGAGCCCGGCCAGGCCCTCGCCGGGCACGACGGCCACGACCGCCCGCTCGGCCCGCTCCGGGGGCGGGTGGTCGCCGCCGCCGGTGTGCACGTCACCGAGGCCGAAGTGGGTGATCCGGATGCGGTACGGCCGGCCGGCCTCGACGCCCGCCTCCACGGCGGCGCCGGCGTCGTCGACGTGCACATGGACGTTCCACAGCCCGTCGCCGCCGACCACGACCAGGGAGTCCCCGAGGGCGTCCAGCCGCTCCCTCAGTCGCGCCACGGCGGCGTCCTCGGCCTCCAGCAGGTAGATCACCTCGAACGCGGGCCCGCCGTCACCGGGCGGGCAGTCCCCGGGCACCGCGGGCTCCACGCGGGCGTGCGGCACGCGTCCGGCGCCCGCCGGGGCCTGGGCGCCGCCGCCGGTGAACGTCTCCACCAGCGCGCCCAGCACCGTCACCAGGCCGTGCCCCCCGGCGTCGACCACCCCGGCGCGGCGCAGGGCCGGAAGCTGTCCGGGCGTCGCGGCCAGGGCCGTGCGGGCGCCCTCGTAGGCGGCCCGCGCCACCGCCGCGCAGTCGCCCCCGGCGGCCTCGGCGGCGTCGGCGGCGGCCGAGGCGACGGACAGGACGGTCCCCTCGACCGGGTGGGCCACGGCCTGCCGGGCGGAGTCGGCCGCCCGGCGCAGGGCCAGCCCGAGCAGCGGCCCCCCGGCGTCCGCCCGCCCGCCCTCGGCGGTGAGGACCTGGGCCATGCCGCGCAGCAGTTGCGCCAGGATCGTCCCGGAGTTGCCGCGGGCCCCGATCAGCGCGCCGTGCGCCAGCGCCCGCGCGGCCTCGGCGAGCGACGGCCCCCCGGCGGCCCCGGCGGCCCCGGCGGCCCCCACCTCGTGCGCCGAGAACACCGCCTCCACCGCGGCGGCGGCGGACTCGACGGTCAGGTAGAGGTTGGTCCCGGTGTCCCCGTCGGGGACCGGATACACGTTGATCGCGTCGATCTCCTCGCGGGCGCGGCCCAGCGCCCGCAGGGCCAGACCGCACCAGGTGCGCACCGCCGACGCGTCGACACACCTCTGCGGCACCTGCGCCACCTGCGCCTCCTTGAGCTGTGGAACGTGGCAGGCAGCGTAGACCCCGCCGGCGAAGGTCCGCCGGGAGAGGGCCGGGGCGAGCCCCGGAGCCGCCATGGTAGTTTCGTTGTACGGGAGCAGCCGTTGTATGCTGCTCCGGTTGCCCGATCCGATCGGGCCAATTCCCCTGGCACCGCCACTCAGATCGCGGTCGCTCCGCAAGAGCGTCGAGATCTCGACCCCGGCATGCCGGGGTCCACCGTAAGTGCATCTGAAGTCTTTGGAGTGACCCGTGGCTGCCAACTGCGACGTCTGCGGCAAGGGGCCGGGCTTCGGCAACAACATCTCGCACTCGCACCGCCGTACGTCCCGCCGCTGGAACCCGAACATCCAGCGTGTGCGTACCGTGGTCGGCGGGACGCCGAAGCGCGTGAACGCTTGCACCTCGTGCATCAAGGCCGGCAAGGTCTCGCGCTGACGCTCAGCAACAGCGCGCGGCCACTGCTGGTTCGCTGCATCGAGCCGGTCCACCTCGGGGTGGACCGGCTTTTTGCCGTGCCCCGGGGTCAGCGGCCCAGCGCCCAGGCGTGATCCACCGGGCCGATGCCGCCGCCCAGCGGGAAACCCGCGGCGATCGCCCCGGTGACGTACTCCTTGGCCGCCGTCACCGCCTCCACCACCGGCCGGCCGAGCGCCAGGTACGAGGCGATCGCGGAGGCCAGGGTGCAGCCGGTGCCGTGGGTGTGCCGGTTGTCGTGGCGGGGGGCCCGCAGCCAGTGCTCCTCGGAGCCGTCCGTGAGCAGGTCGACGGGCTCCCCGGGCAGATGACCGCCCTTGATCAGCGCCCAGCGCGGCCCGTACTCCAGCAGGGCCGCGGCGGCTCGGCGCATTCCGTCCTCGGACCCGACCCGGAGACCGGTGAGCTGCGTCACCTCGTCCAGGTTCGGCGTGGCGACCGTCGCGACCGGCAGCAGCTTGGTGCGTACGGAGTCCAGGGCGGAGGCGGCGAGCAGCGCGTCCCCGTGCTTGGAGACGCCCACCGGGTCGACCACCGCGGGCGCGTCGGTCTCCGCGAGCAGCCCGGCGACCTCTTCGACCAGTTCCGCCGAGGCCAGCATCCCGGTCTTGACCGCCTGGACGCCGATGTCGTCGACGACGCTGCGGTACTGCGCCCGGACCGCCGCCACCGGCAGTTCCCAGGCGCCCTGCACGCCCAGTGAGTTCTGCGCGGTCACCGCGGTGATCACGCTCATGCCGTGCGTGCCGAGCGCGAGCATCGTCTTCAGGTCGGCCTGGACGCCCGCGCCGCCGCCGGAGTCGGACCCGGCGACCGTCAGGACCCTGGGTGGCGTGCTCATGATTCGATCTCTCCTCCGAAGTGGTCCCAGCCGCCCTTGCTGGTCCAGGGCGCCCCGTCGACGGTGACCTGGGGCAGCGCCGAGGGGTGCAGGACCTCGCCGATCACCTTCCAGCGGGCGGGCAGCTTCACGTCCGCCGGGAAGGTCGCCACGATCGCGTGGTCCTCGCCGCCGGTCAGCACCCACTGCATCGGGTCGACGCCGACGGCCTGGCCGATGTCGTTCATCTGGGACGGGATGTCGATCAGACCCGAGCGGATGTCGATGCGGACCTTGCTGGCCTCGGCGATGTGCCCGAGGTCGGCGATCAGCCCGTCGCTGACGTCGCACATCGCGGTCGCCCCGAGCCCGGCCGCGGCCGGCCCCGCGTGGTACGGCGGCTCCGGGCGCCGGTGGGCCTCCACGAAGGCGCGCGGCGAGCGGAACCCCCGGGACAGCACGGCGAACCCGGCGGCGGACCAGCCGAGCCAGCCGGTCACCGCGACCAGGTCGCCGGGCTGGGCGCCGCCCCGGGTCACCGGCTCCTGGTTGCGCAGATCGCCGAGCGCGGTGATCGACACGGTGATGGTGTCCCCGCGTACCACGTCGCCGCCGACCACGGCGGCGCCCGCGACCTGGCACTCGTCGCGCAGTCCGTCCATCAGCTCGGTCGCCCAGGTCACCGGCAGTTCGGCGGGCACCACCAGGCCGAGCAGCAGCGCGGTCGGCACCGCGCCCATGGCGGCGATGTCGGCGAGGTTCTGGGCGGCGGCCTTGCGGCCGACGTCGTAGGCGGTGGACCAGTCGCGGCGGAAGTGCCGGCCCTCGACCAGGATGTCGGTGCTGGCGACGACCCGGCGGTCGGGCGCGGCGACCACCGCGGCGTCGTCGCCGGGGCCGACCCGGACCGCGGGGGTCACGGTGAGACGGGAGGTGAGCTCCCTGATGAGCCCGAACTCCCCCAGCTCACCGACAGTGCCCTTCATGGCCCTACTCCCCTTCCGTCCCGGCCGGGACCCGGTCGCGCGTCGTCGCTGTCCTCGCCGCGGCCGACGTGACCGTCGACCCGTGCGGCTCGCGTACCCCGGCACGCGAGCCCCGGCCGCCGCGGGTCTCCCCGCGGCGAGCGGCGACGCGATACCGTGGCGTTCCTTTTCCCCACATGATCCTCGTGGCCGCCCTGGAGGTTCCGTGGTACAGGCGTACATCCTGATCCAGACGGAGGTCGGCAAGGCGTCGACCGTCGCCGAGACGATCAGCAAGCTCCCTGGGGTGATCCAGGCCGAGGACGTGACAGGACCCTATGACGTGATTGTGCGGGCGCAGGCCGAGACCGTCGACGGCCTCGGCCGCATGGTGGTCGCCAGGGTCCAGCAGGTGGACGGCATCACCCGCACCCTGACCTGCCCGGTCGTCCATCTGTAGCCCCCGTCTACCCTGTGCCGGTGAACTCCTTCCGTCACCGGCTCCTCGGCCTGCCCGTGCTCGTCCTGCTGATCGCGGCCGCGGGCTGCTCATCGAGCGACGACAGCCCGTCGGCGGCGGTTCCCAGCCCGGACGCGAAGGCCGCCGAACTGTGCCGGAACCTGGACAAGGTACTGCCGGCGACGGTGGACGGCCTCGGCCGGGAGGACCCCGAGCCCGGCTCCGCGCTGACGGCGGGCTGGGGAAACCCGCTGATCATACTGCGCTGCGGGGTCGCCCGGCCGCCGAAGATGATCGACCCGAAGGTCGCCGAGGGCGGTGACAAGGACGCGGTGGCCGGCGGGGTGAACGGCGTGGACTGGCTGATGGAGAAGCGGGACGACGGGTCGTACCGGTTCACCTGCGCCAACCGGCAGGCGTACGTCGAGGTCACCGTGCCGGAGGGGCGGGACAGCTCCAGCGTGCTGATCGACCTCGCCCCGGCCGTGAAGAGGGCGGTCCCCGAAGGAACCGCCCTCTGAGCCCGCCCCGGGCACCGTCCGTCAGCGCAGTCCGGTCGGCCTGCGCAGCGCCGCCTGCACCAGGCGGTCCACCAGTTCGGGGTAGCTCACCCCGGACGCCTGCCACATCTGCGGGTACATCGAGATGGGCGTGAAGCCGGGCATCGTGTTGATCTCGTTGATGACGAACTCGCCGTGCTCGGTGAGGAAGAAGTCCGCGCGGACCAGTCCCTCGCAGGAGGCCGCGTCGAACGCCTCGACCGCGAGCCGCCGCACCTCGGCGGTCTCCTCCTCGGTCAGCGGCGCGGGCACCAGACCGGGCGTGGAGTCGATGTACTTGGCCTCGAAGTCGTAGTACGCGTGCTCGCTGGGCGGCGGGATCTCGGCGGGTACGGAGGCCCGCGGGCCGTCCTCGAACTCCAGCACCCCGCACTCGATCTCGCGGCCGGTGAGCGCCGCCTCGACGAGGATCTTCGGGTCGTGCCGCCGCGCCTCGGCGATCGCCTCGTCGAGCCCGGCGAGGCCGTCCACCTTGGTGATGCCGATCGAGGAACCCGCCCGCGCGGGCTTCACGAACAGCGGCCAGCCGTGCTCGCCGGCGAAGTCGACGATCTTCTTGCGGGCGGCCGGGGCGTCCCGCTCCCACTCGCGCGGCCGGATCACCACGTACGGGCCCACCTTGAGCCCGAAGGAGGTGAACACCCGCTTCATGTACTCCTTGTCCTGGCCGACCGCCGAGGCCAGCACGCCCGAGCCGACGTACGGCACCCCGGACAGTTCGAGCAGTCCCTGGAGCGTGCCGTCCTCGCCGTACGGGCCGTGCAGCACCGGGAAGACGACGTCGACCTCGCCGAGCGCCTTGGGCACCGAACCCGGTTCGCTGTAGACGACTTCGCGGTCGGCGGGGTCGACCGGGAGCACCACGCCGCCCTCGGTGGACTCGGCGAGCTGCTCCACGCTGGGCGTGCGCCGGTCGGTGATCGCCATCCGGGCGGGCTCGTCGGCGGTCAGGAACCACCGGCCTTCCGTCGAGATGCCGATCGGCAGGACGTCGTACTTGGTCCGGTCGATGGCGGCGAGGACGGCGCCGGCGGTGACCACGGAGATCCCGTGTTCGGAGCTGCGCCCGCCGAACACGACGGCCACGCGCGGTTTGCGTGGCGGCTGCTCGGGGCTCTGGGGGAGGTTCTCGGTGCTCATATCGCGTTGAGAGTACCCGGTGGTAGGACGCGGAGTAAGCGCCGTCGGCCCCGCGTGGCTCAGCGTCGCTCGGGCTTCGCGCTGCGCGACATCAGCTCCTCGACGGCCACCACCGGGGGCTTGCCCTCGTGCACGATCGCCACCACCGTCTCGGTGATCGGCATGTCGACACCGTACCGGCGGGCCAGATCCAGCACCGACTCGCAGGACTTGACGCCCTCGGCGGTCTGCTTGGTGACCGCGATGGTCTCCTGGAGGGTCATGCCCTTGCCGAGGTTGGTGCCGAAGGTGTGGTTGCGGGAGAGCGGCGAGGAGCAGGTGGCCACCAGGTCGCCCAGGCCCGCGAGTCCGGAGAAGGTCAGCGGGTCGGCGCCGAGCGCCACCCCGAGGCGGGTGGTCTCGGCCAGGCCCCGGGTGATGAGCGAGCCCTTGGCGTTGTCGCCCAGGCCCATGCCGTCCGCGATGCCGACGGCCAGCCCGATGACGTTCTTCACGGCGCCGCCCAGCTCGCAGCCGATGACGTCGGTGTTGGTGTACGGGCGGAAGTAGGGGGTGTGGCAGGCGGTCTGCAGACGCCGGGCGACGGCCTCGTCGGTGCAGGCCACGACGGCGGCGGCCGGCATCCGGGCGGCGATCTCGCGGGCCAGGTTGGGGCCGGTGACCACGGCGATGCGGTCGGCGCCGACCTTGGCGACGTCCTCGACGACCTCGCTCATCCGCATCGCGGAGCCGAGTTCGACGCCCTTCATCAGGGAGACCAGGACGGTGTCCGGCGCGAGCAGCGCCCGCCAGTCGGCGAGGTTGGCGCGCAGGGTCTGCGAGGGGATCGCGAGGACGGTGAAGTCGGCGTCCCGGGCGGCCTCGGCGGCGTCGGAGGTGGCCCGGAGGTTCTCCGGGAGGTCGACGCCCGGCAGATAGTCCGGGTTGGTGCGGGTGGAGTTGACGGCGTCGGCGAGTGCGGGGCGCCGGGCCCACAGGGTGACCTCGCAGCCCGCGTCGGCGAGGATCATGCCGAAGGCGGTGCCCCACGATCCGGTGCCGAAGACGGCCGCCTTGACCGGCTTGCTCACGTGCCCTGCCCTTCTGCCTGTTTCCGCTGTGCCCGGGTGCGCCGCCGCTGCTCGCGGCGTTCGCGGCGCGGGTCGTAGGGCGTCGCGGGCGCCTTCTCGCCGCGGATCTCCTCCAACTGGCGGGTGATGGCGGCCATGATGACCTCGGTGGCCTCCCGCAGCACGTCCGCGGTCATCTCCTTGCCGTAGAACCGGGAGAGGTCGACCGGCGGGCCCGCGATCACCCGGTGGGTCTTGCGGGGAAAGAGGTGCGGCTTCTTGGCGTACGGCGGCAGCACCTCGTTGCAGCCCCACTGGGCGACCGGGACGACCGGGCACCGGGTCTGCAGGGCGACCCGGGCCGCGCCGGTCTTGCCGGTCATGGGCCAGCCGTCGGGGTCGCGGGTGAGGGTGCCCTCGGGGTAGAAGGCGACGCACTCGCCGCGCTGCACGGCGTCGATCGCGGCCCGGAAGGCGCTGAGCGCGTCGGTGCTCTCGCGGTAGACGGGAATCTGCCCGGTGCCGCGCATCGCGGCACCGACGAAGCCCTTCTTGAAAAGCCCGCTCTTGGCGAGGAATCGCGGCACTCGTCCGGTGTTGTACTGGTAATGCGCGTAGCCGAGAGGGTCGATGTACGAATTGTGATTCACGACGGTGATGAATCCGCCGTCGGCCGGAATGTTCTCCATTCCCCGCCAGTCCCGCTTGAGGAGTAGCACCAGCGGTGGTTTGCAGATCACCGCGGCCAAGCGGTACCAGAAGCCGATTCTGCGGCGGGGCACGCGGACACCTTCCTCTAGGTCCTGGACGCGGCCAGGGGGGCCGCACAAGTGTCGCCCCAGGCCGCCGGTCTGTCGAGGACACCGTACGCCCCGCCACCGGCGGCTCCGGCGGCGCCGGGTGACAATGAGCGCGACAAGAGAGGGACGGATCGCCTGTGCAGTGGAGCTTGGTCGTGCCCGTGAAGTCCTTGGCCCGTGCCAAGAGCAGGCTGGCGGACACCGCGGACGACGCGGTGCGGCCGGACCTCGCGCTGGCCTTCGCGCTGGACACCGTCGCCGCCGCGCTGGCCTGCCCCGCGGTGGCCGATGTGGCAGTCGTCACGGACGATGTCCGGGCGGGTCGGGAGCTGGCGGCGCTCGGCGCGGCCGTCGTGCCCGAGGAGCCGGGCGGCGGGCTGAACGCGGCCCTGGCGCACGCGGCGGCGGCCGTGCGCGCACCGCGTCCCGAAAGCGCGGTGGCCGCTTTGAACGCCGATCTCCCGGCACTGCGCCCCGCGGAATTGGCGCGGGTACTGGAGGTGGCGGCGCAATTCCCGCGCGCTTTCCTCCCGGATGCCGCCGAAATCGGTACGACATTGCTGACCGCGGCGCCGGGCCGGGAACTGCGTCCCGCATTCGGCCCGGATTCCCGGAATCGGCACCGCGCGTCCGGCGCGGTGGAACTCGGGCCGGCCGCGGTGGATTCCGTACGGCAGGACGTCGACACCGGGGACGATCTGCGGGCGGCGCTGGCGCTGGGGGTCGGTCCCCGTACGGCCGCGGCCGCCGCGAAGCTGCTCATCGCCGGACAGTAGGCTGCCGCCATGCAGGCGACCGCGTACACGTACGACCCCGACAGCCGCAGCGGGCAGGTGCTGCTGGACGACGGGACTCCGGTGCCCTTCGACGCGGCGGCGTTCGACGCGGGGGGCCTGAGGCTGCTGCGGCCCGGACAGCGGGTGCGGATCGAGACCGAGGGCACGGGCGAGGGCCGGCGGATCACGCTGGTGACGCTGCAGACGATGTGAGGCCCGGGGCCCGGCGACGGGCCCGGACAGGCCGCGGGCCGGACTCCGAGAGGGAGTCCGGCCCGGCGCGTGAGTGCCCTGGTGCCCTGCCGCCGCTTACTTCTTGCGGGCGGTGGTCTTCTTGGCGGTGGTCTTGCGCGCGGTCGACTTCTTGGCGGGCGCCGTGGTGGCCGTGGCCTTCTTCGCCGGGGCCTTCTTCGCGGTGGTCTTCTTCGCCGCGGCGGTGCCCGTCGACTTCTTCGCCGGGGCCTTCTTGGCGGTGGTCGTCTTGGCCGCCCCGGTGGTCTTCTTGGCCGCCCCGGTGCTCTTCTTCGCGGCGCCGGTGGTCTTCTTCGCCGCGCTCGTCGTCTTCTTGGCCGCGCCGGTGGTCTTCTTCGCCGCTCCCGCGGTCTTCTTGGCGGCGGCCTTCTTGCCCGCGGACTTGGCGATGGTGGGCGGCGGGCCGGACAGGCTGCCCTTGGGCGCCTTCTTCACCGCGATGTCGTTCTTCGGGAGCTTCTTCGAGCCGCTGACCAGGTCCTTGAAGCCCTGGCCCGCGCGGAAACGGGGCACGGACGTCTTCTTGACCCGAACCCGCTCGCCCGTCTGGGGGTTGCGGGCGTAGCGGGCCGGGCGGTCGACCTTCTCGAAGGAACCGAAGCCGGTGACCGAGACCCGGTCACCCGCGACCACCGCGCGGACGATGGCGTCCAGGACCGCGTCGACGGCGTCGGCGGCCTGCTGCCGTCCGCCCATCTTGTCGGCAATCGCTTCTACGAGCTGCGCCTTGTTCACGTCTTCCCCTTCGGAGACATTGCCAGAACGAGAATGTTCAAGCTTTTTCGCACGTTAGGCAGATATATACCGCAAATCAAACACGAAACGGGCTAATCACCCTTGTGCCGCAACGGACTCGGCGGTCGCGGCCTGTTCAGCCTTCCTCGTCGGGGATTCGCCCCTCGTCGAGGTCCGCGGTGAACCGCTCCAGACGCCTTGCCGCACCGGCGAGATCGTGCTTGGCCGCGGCCGTAATGACCAGCAGCTTCCGGGTCAGCGCCATCCGTACGCCCTCCGGGACTTGCAGTGCGCGCACCCTTGCGTGCGCTTCCTTGAGCCGGATCGCGACCGCCGTATAGAGCTGGAGTTGGCCGTCGTGTTCCATGCACAGATTGTGCCATCTGGGGCGAGTTGTCGCCTGCGCAGGGGGCAACTGCGGTGCCCAGCGGCCTCTCGGGCCCCTTCCGAAGCCCCGGCCACAGGACCCGGGTACCCGGCCAACCACCGCTCTAACGTGGGACGTTGTGCTCCCGCCGGACCCGTTCGGGGCCCGGACACAGC
The DNA here is from genome assembly GCF_042899225.1 of Streptomyces sp. NPDC000134. Classification (NCBI taxonomy): domain Bacteria; kingdom Bacillati; phylum Actinomycetota; class Actinomycetes; order Kitasatosporales; family Streptomycetaceae; genus Streptomyces; species Streptomyces sp. NPDC000134. The sequence continues at coordinate 129,155 of NZ_JBIAZN010000013.1, read as the reverse complement.
CGTACCCCCGATCGGCGCGATCGGGGGTACGGCGGGGGTGTTGGGTGGCCGAAACTCGACCGTGGTCCGGCGCTGGGGTCAGACCGGGAGGGTGCGCGGCTTGTACGACGGCCGCTTCGCCTCGTACGCCGAGACGTCCTGCTCGTTCTGGAGCGTGATGGAGATGTCGTCCAGGCCGTTCAGCAGCCGCCAGCGGGAGTTCTCGTCCAGCTCGAAGGAGGCGGTGATGCCCTCGGCGCGCACCTCGCGGGCTTCGAGGTCGACGGTCACCTCGGCCGTCGGGTCCTGCTCCGTCAGCTCCCACAGGGCGTCCACGACCGTCTGGTCGAGGACCACGGTGAGCAGGCCGTTCTTCAGTGAGTTGCCGCGGAAGATGTCGGCGAAGCGGGAGGAGACGACGGCCTTGAAACCGTAGTTCTGCAGCGCCCAGACGGCGTGCTCGCGGGAGGAGCCGGTGCCGAAGTCGGGACCGGCGACCAGGACGGTGGCGCCCGCGCGCTCGGGCCGGTTGAGGATGAAGTCCCCGTCCTTGCGCCAGGCCTCGAACAGCCCGTCCTCGAAACCGTCCCGCGTCACCTTCTTGAGCCAGTGGGCGGGGATGATCTGGTCGGTGTCGACGTTGCTGCGGCGCAGCGGGACGGCCCGGCCGGTGTGGGTGGTGAATGCTTCCATGACTGATCAGACTCCAGCGGGCGTGGGGACGTCGGCGGACAGGTCGGCCGGGGAGGCCAGGTGCCCCGTGACGGCCGTCGCGGCGGCGACCTGCGGCGACACCAGGTGGGTGCGTCCGCCCTTGCCCTGCCGGCCCTCGAAGTTGCGGTTGGAGGTGGAGGCGGAGCGCTCACCGGGGGCGAGCTGGTCGGGGTTCATGCCCAGGCACATCGAGCAGCCCGCGTGCCGCCACTCGGCCCCGGCCTCCTTGAAGACCACGTCCAGGCCCTCGGAGACGGCCTGCAGGCCCACCCGCGCGGAGCCGGGGACCACCAGCATCCGTACGCCGTCGGCGACTTTGCGGCCCTTGAGGATGCCCGCGGCGGCGCGCAGGTCCTCGATGCGGCCGTTGGTGCACGAACCTACGAAGACGGTGTCCACCTCGATGGAGCGCAGCGGCTGGCCGGCCTCCAACCCCATGTACTCCAGGGCCTTTTCGGCGGCGAAGCGCTCCGAGGCGTCCTCGTACGAGGCCGGGTCGGGGACGGCCGCCGAAAGCGGCGCGCCCTGGCCCGGGTTGGTGCCCCAGGTGACGAACGGGGACAGCTCGGCGGCCTCGATGACCACCTCGGCGTCGAACTCGGCGTCGTCGTCGGTGCGCAGCGTCTTCCAGTACTCCACCGCCGCGTCCCAGTCCGCGCCCTCGGGGGCGTGCGGGCGGCCCTTGAGGTAGGCGAAGGTGGTCTCGTCGGGGGCGATCATGCCCGCGCGGGCGCCGGCCTCGATCGACATGTTGCAGATGGTCATCCGGGCCTCCATCGAGAGCTTCTCGATGGCCTCGCCGCGGTACTCCAGGATGTAGCCCTGGCCGCCGCCGGTGCCGATCCTGGCGATGATCGCCAGGATCAGGTCCTTGGCGGTGACGCCGTCGGGCAGCTCGCCCCGCACCGTGATCGCCATGGTCCTGGGGCGGGCCATCGGCAGCGTCTGGGTGGCCAGCACGTGCTCGACCTGCGAGGTGCCGATGCCGAAGGCCAGCGCGCCGAAGGCGCCGTGCGTGGAGGTGTGCGAGTCGCCGCAGACCACGGTGGTGCCGGGCTGGGTCAGTCCGAGCTGGGGGCCGACGACGTGCACGACGCCCTGCTCGACGTCGCCCAGCGGGTGCAGCCGGACGCCGAACTCGGCGCAGTTCTTGCGCAGCGTCTCGAGCTGGGCCCGGGAGACCGGGTCGGCGATGGGCTTGTCGATGTCCAGGGTCGGGGTGTTGTGGTCCTCGGTGGCGATGGTCAGGTCGAGCCGCCGCACCCGCCGGCCGCTCTTGCGCAGGCCGTCGAAGGCCTGGGGGCTGGTCACCTCGTGCAGCAGGTGCAGATCGATGTAGAGGAGGTCGGGCTCGCCCTCGGCGCGCCGGACGACGTGGTCGTCCCAGACCTTCTCCGCGAGTGTCCTACCCATCGCTTTCCCTCCGGCCGGCGCCGGGCGCCGACCCAACTAGAGATCTTGATCAGGCGTGCCCGCACCCCTGTTTCCGGGCATCCGCCGCCAGGCCCTTACGTCACGGGCCGCTGTGACTTCGTGCCATCCAGAGTGGCGTGTTCCACGGAAAATTGAACTTGCGTTTCACAGAGTGAGACGCAAGTATCGTTTCATGGACAACAGTAGCGGCGTCGGCGTTCTGGACAAGGCGGCACTCGTGCTGAGCGCCCTGGAGTCCGGTCCGGCCACCCTCGCGGGTCTGGTCGGCGCGACCGGACTGGCACGACCCACGGCCCACCGCCTGGCAGTGGCCCTGGAACACCACCGCATGGTGGCACGCGACATGCAGGGCCGTTTCATTCTCGGCCCGCGCCTGGCCGAGCTGGCCGCGGCGGCCGGCGAGGACCGGCTGCTCGCCACCGCGGGCCCGGTGCTCACGCATCTGCGGGACGTCACGGGCGAGAGCGCGCAGCTCTACCGCCGCCAGGGCGACATGCGCATCTGCGTCGCCGCGGCGGAACGCCTGTCCGGCCTTCGGGACACGGTCCCGGTCGGCTCGACGCTCACGATGAAGGCCGGTTCCTCGGCGCAGATCCTGATGGCCTGGGAGGAGCCCGAGCGCCTCCACCGGGGTCTGCAGGGCGCCCGGTTCACGGCCACCGCCCTGTCCGGCGTACGGCGCCGGGGCTGGGCCCAGTCCATCGGCGAGCGGGAGCCCGGGGTGGCGTCGGTCTCCGCGCCGGTGCGCGGCCCGTCCAACCGCGTGGTGGCCGCCGTCTCGGTCTCCGGCCCCATCGAGCGGCTGACCCGGCACCCGGGGCGGATGCACGCCCAGGCGGTCATCGACGCCGCCGCCCGCCTCTCCGAGGCCCTGCGCCGCACCGGCTGAGATCCGTTCCGTACGGGGGCGGGCCGGCCCCGGCGCCGCGGCCGGCCCGCCCCCGGTCTCACCGGCGCGCCGCTCAGGACGTCCGCAGGCGGTCGGCCATCCGCTCGCCCCGCCGGCCGACCGGCACGACTCCGGTGGCCCGCCCCAGGCCGAACTCGGGCATGTTCACGTAGACCGTCTCGTAGGAGCCCGCGGGCACCACGTAGGTCTCGTGCCAGAAGCCGACCTTCCCCTTGCCCTCGCGCAGTCGCCGGTTGAAGGCGGTCCAGGCCGGCCGGTGCCGCTTGTCCGGCGCCGACGCGTAGGCGCGCAGCTTCTCCGCCGAGTCCCAGTACTGCACCAGGTAGGCCACCCGCGGGAAGCCCAGCAGGAACCGGTGGCCGAGCAGCCCGCTGTCCTCGTCGCGGGACAGCTCCGCCAGCATCGGGCCCATGGCCCTGGCCACCGGCAGCCAACTGCGCACCGCGGTCACCTTGTTGATCCGCATCCCGATCAGGAAGACGACCACCTCGCCCTCGCGTGCCGCCGTCGTCCGGCCCTCGATCGGCTCCTCACCCATCGCTCTCCCCCACTTCCTCGTGACCGTTATTGGATAGCTCCACTATCCATGTTTGGATAGTGGCACTCCCCAACGGGAGGCGCAAGAGGGAAGAAGGTGCGGACCGGATGCGACTGGCGGAGCTGAGCGCGCGCAGCGGTGTCTCCACGGCGACGATCAAGTACTACCTGCGCGAGGGGCTGCTGCATCCCGGCCGCCGCGTCACGGCCACGCAGTCCGAGTACGACGAGGACCATCTGCGGCGCCTGCGCCTGGTGCGCGCGCTGATCCAGGTGGGGGGCGTCCCGGTGGCCTCGGCCCGGGAGGTGCTCGCCGCCCTGGAGAACGAGGACCTGGACCGCAACGAGCGGCTGGGCAGGGCGGTGTGGTCCCTGCCGCACGGGCCGGCCCCGGACGAGGGCGACCCGGCGACCGAGGTGGGCCGGCGCACCGCCGACGCCCTGCTGCGGCGGCTCGGCTGGGACCACGGTCCGGCGTCCGGGGCGCCGGTCTCACCGGCGTACGGAATGCTGGTGACGGCGATCGCCACGCTCGCCCGGCTCGGATATCCCTGCTCGGTGGAGGACCTGGAGCCGTACGGGCAGGCGGTGGAGGGGATGGCGCGGACCGATCTCGACCTGGTGGAGCGGTACGGCACACCGGAGGAGCAGGTGGAGGCGGCGGTGGCGCTGACCGTGCTGTACGAGCCGGTGCTGCTGAGCCTGCGGCGGCTGGCCGAGGCGGAGGAGTCCGGCCGGCGGTTCGGCGGCAGGTGACCCGCGGGAAAAGCGGAAGGACCCTCCCGAGGGAGGGTCCTTCTCTTCTGTACCCCCGACCGGATTCGAACCGGCGCTACCGCCTTGAGAGGGCGGCGTGCTAGGCCGCTACACAACGGGGGCGTGGACCCTGCGAGCGTTCGATACTGCATCGCCGCAGGTCCGAGCTGGTCTACCTGGACTCGAACCAAGACTAACTGAACCAGAATCAGTCGTGCTGCCAATTACACCATAGACCAATGTGGTTTAGACCAGTCAGTACCCCCGACCGGATTCGAACCGGCGCTACCGCCTTGAGAGGGCGGCGTGCTAGGCCGCTACACAACGGGGGCCCTAGCGAGATCTCTCCGTGAAGCGATCTCCGTACCCCCGACCGGATTCGAACCGGCGCTACTGCCTTGAGAGGGCAGCGTGCTAGGCCGCTACACAACGGGGGCTTTGCAGATGGTGAGCTCGATCAGAACATCTGCGAGCTGGCCTACCTGGACTCGAACCAAGACTAACTGAACCAGAATCAGTCGTGCTGCCAATTACACCATAGGCCACTGGAACGCAAGCCCCATGCCGGGGATCTTGTTCTCATTTCGCACTGTCGGTTCGCGGCCCTTTCGGCCCGCTCCCCGGCGGCGCAGAAAGAACATTACCCGAAGGTGGACGGGGCTCCAAAACGGGTATCGGAGCCGAGCAGCGCGGGCAGTTCGGCCAGGGACGCGATACGGCGCGGGCCGGCGGGCGGGTCGACCGTCGCGTAGACGCCGCCGCGGTCGATCCACACCGACAGCAGCCCGGCCTCGGCGGCGCCGCGCCCGTCGATCTCCGGGTGGTCGCCGACGTACGCCACCTCGTGCGGGGCGAGGGAGAGCGCCTCGCAGGCGGCCAGGAAGGCGCCGGGGTCGGGCTTGGAGACGCCCAGCTCGGCGGCGCACAGGATGGCCTCGAAGCGGTCGTGGACGCCGAGGACGCGGAGCTTGCGGTCCTGGACGGTGAGGCTGGAGTTGGAGAGCACGGCGTGCCGGTGGCTGGCGGCGAGGGCGTCGAGGACGGGCAGGACGTCCGGGAAGAGGGACCAGGCGGCCTCGTAGTGGGCGAGGTAGCGCGTGAACCAGTCGTCGGCCTCGCCGTCGGTGAGGCCGGGGCGGTCCAGGAAGAGGCGGATGCGGTCGCGGCGCTGTGTGACGAAGTCGACCTCGCCGGCCGCGAACCGGGCCCACTGCAGGTCGGTCACCTCGCGCCAGCGCCGCAGCGCCTCCTGGGCGGGGCCGAGGGCGGTCAGCAGGCCCTCGGCGGCCAGGTGGGCGCGCATGCCCTCGCGGTCCGCGGTCGTGTAGTCGAAGAGGGTGTCGTCCACGTCCCAGACCACGGCGCGAATGCTCATGATCCGACGGTAACTCCCCGGCGCGGGATGTGTCCGGGGGAACGGCGAAGGGGCGGCACCCCGACTTCCGGGTCGCCGCCCCGCACGTCACGCGCGTGTGCCCTACGCCGCCAGCCTCGCCAGCGCCGCGTCGATCCGGGCGAGGGCCTTCTCCTTGCCGAGGATCTCCAGGGACTCGAAGAGGGGCAGGCCGACCGTGCGGCCGGTGACGGCGACGCGGACGGGGGCCTGGGCCTTGCCGAGCTTGAGGCCGTGCGCCTCGCCGGCGGCCAGGACGGCCTCCTTCAGGGCCTCCGGGGAGGTCCAGTCGGCGGCCTCCAGCTTCTCCCGGGCGGTGCGCAGCAGGGCGTCGGAGCCCTCCTTCATCGCCTTGGTCCAGGACGCCTCGTCGAAGACCGGCTCCGGCAGGAACAGGAAGTCCACGTTGTCGGTGATCTCGGAGAGCACCTTCAGGCGGGTCTGGGCGTGCGGGGCGACCGCCTGCCACTTGGCCTCGTCGAAGTCCTCCGGCGCCCAGGGCGCGACGGGGGCCGTCAGCCAGGGGCGGCAGCGCTCGGCGAAGTCCTTCACGTCCAGCATCCGGATGTGGTCGCCGTTGATCGCCTCGCACTTCTTGAGGTCGAAGCGGGCGGGGTTGGGGTTGACGTCCTCGACGTCGAAGGCGGCGACCATCTCCTCGACGGTGAAGATGTCCTGGTCGGCGGAGAGCGACCAGCCGAGCAGGGAGAGGTAGTTGAGCAGGCCCTCGGGGAGGAAGCCGCGCTCCCGGTAGAGGTTGAGGCTCGACTGGGGGTCGCGCTTGGAGAGCTTCTTGTTGCCCTCGCCCATCACGTACGGCAGGTGGCCGAAGGCGGGGATCTCCTTGGCGACGCCCAGCTCGATCAGCGCCTTGTAGAGGGCGATCTGGCGGGGGGTGGAGGAGAGCAGGTCCTCGCCGCGCAGGACGTGGGTGATCTCCATCAGGGCGTCGTCGACCGGGTTGACCAGTGTGTAGAGCGGGGCGCCGTTGGCGCGGACGATGCCGTAGTCCGGGACGTTCTCCGGGGTGAAGGTCAGCTCGCCGCGGACCAGGTCGGTGAAGGTGATCGCCTCGTCGGGCATCCGGAAGCGGACGATGGGCGTGCGGCCCTGCGCCTTGAACTCCTCGACCCGCGCCTCGGACAGGTCGCGGCAGTGGCCGTCGTACCCGGAGGGGCGGCCGGCGGCGCGGGCGGCCTCGCGGCGGCTGTCCAGCTCCTCCTGGGAGCAGTAGCAGTGGTAGGCGTGGCCGGCGTCGAGCAGCCTGGCGGCGACGTCCCGGTAGATGTCCATGCGCTGCGACTGGCGGTACGGGGCGTGCGGGCCGCCCACCTCGGGGCCCTCGTCCCAGTCGAAGCCGAGCCAGCGCATCGACTCCAGGAGCTGGCGGTAGGACTCCTCGGAGTCGCGGGCCGCGTCGGTGTCCTCGATGCGGAATACGAATCGAGCACCGCTGCCCTGGTGGTGGCGCGCGAAGGCCCAGTTGAACAGGGCGGTGCGGACCAGGCCCACGTGGGGGTTACCGGTGGGCGAGGGACAGAAACGGACGCGTACGGGAGACGCTGCGCTAGCCACGCTTGACAACCTTGTTGGTGAGAGTGCCGATGCCTTCGATGGTGACGGCGACCTCGTCGCCGACGTTCAGGGGGCCGACCCCCGCGGGGGTGCCGGTGAGGATCACGTCGCCGGGGAGCAGCGTCATGGCCTCGGAGATGTTGACGATCAGGTCCTCGATGGGGTGGATCATCTCGCTGGTGCGGCCGAGCTGGCGCTGCCGGCCGTTGACGGTGAGCTGGATCGTCAGGTCGCCGGCGGCGGCGAGGCCGATGTCCGTCTCCACCCAGGGGCCGAGCGGGCAGGAGGTGTCGAAGCCCTTGGCGCGGGCCCACTGCTTCTCGCGCTTCTGGACGTCGCGGGCGGTGACGTCGTTGGCGCAGGTGTAGCCGAGGATGACGTCCTTGACGCGCTCGCGCGGGACGTCGCGGCACATCCGGCCGATGACCACGGCCAGCTCGGCCTCGTGGTGCAGGTCCGAGGAGAAGGCCGGGTACTGGATGTCGTCGCCGGGGCCGATGACCGAGGTGGACGGCTTGAAGAAGGCGAACGGGGCGTCGGGCACCTCGTTGCCGAGTTCACGGGCGTGCTCGGCGTAGTTGCGGCCGAAGGCGACGACCTTGTTGGGGAGCACCGGCGGCAGCAGCCGTACCTTGCTCACCGGCACCTTGGTGCCGGAGAGCTCGAAGTCCGCGAACGGGATGCCCTTGATGATGTCCAGGACGAGCTGGTCCGGCTGGTCGCCCTCGACCGCGCCGAAGGCGACGTTCCCGTCGATGGAGAACCTGGCGATGCGCACGGGTTGCTTGGCCCCTTGACTGAAGCGGCGGAATGCTGACGCTCCAGGCTAACGCGGCAGGGGCCGCCCGGCGGATCGGGCGCCGCGGGGGCTCAGTGCTCCGCGGGGGCGGTGGCGGCGGGGATCTCCATGAGGATCGTGCGCCGCGGGTTGGCGGTCTGCGCGGGCAGCTCGACGGGGTGCTCCGGACGCTCCGGCGTCTGCAGCTCGTCGGCGTCCTTCAGGTGCGCCAGCGTCGTGCGCCGCGGGTTGGCGATCTTGTGGAACATCATCGTCGTCTTCACAGTTGTACGAGACCTTGTCGTGTCCGGGCGCCGGGCGGGCCTCAAAGGGCCCCGAGGGGGCGCGGGTTGTCGGATTTGCCTACTCTGTAAAGCATCAGGCTAGACATGCGATTCCCCAGCGGGGACGGCCGGGACGCGTGATCTCGGTGTGAGTTTGCTCACTCGACAAGGGGCAAACCGGTCAATTCCGACCGGCCACGCAGGGCCGTGAAACGGACATTGCCCGCCCGAAGCCATCATTCCGCTCCTGATCATGGCGACTGGGACACCGCCCACCGACCGATGAAACGCGGCCTTACGACCGTTTTGCGGGTGATCACTTTCTACGTCCGGTGACTCGATCCTCACATCCTGTCACGTCCGTCACGGCCTGGCCCACGGCCCTTGTTGGAGATCCTGCACTGTGCTGGAATTCCACGGACCGCCGCAGGGATCGAGCCGGCGCACAGGGGGCGCAGCAAGCGCCGAGTGGCGGCGAGAAGGGGGAACCAGCGCCGGTCACTCACGACCACCACAGGGGCGTAATTCAGGGCGCCCCTATGACGCCGACACCGTGCCCGGCCGTTCACGCGGAGGGGCGCCTGGTCCAGAGGTTGCGACGCTAGTGCAGGGACGTTTCAAGAGGGATGGCAGCGCTTCGGCGGAGCCGGAGCCGCACGGCGGGACTGGCCCGATGGCCGCCGGCTCCTCGCCCCAGCACGCCCAGAACCCGGGCCAGGCCCAGAGCGCCGACGGCGGCGAGCGCCCCGGGCGCCCCGGCCAGGCGACGCCTCCCGGCCCGGCGCCGGCGGCGAAGGCGAAGGCACCGAAGACCGAGACCGGTCCCGGCCCGCGCATCGCGCTGCGCAACTGGCGGATCTCCACCCGCCTGGTGTCGCTGCTCGCCCTCCCCGTGGTCGCGGCCACCTCGCTGGGCGCGCTGCGCATCAACGAGTCGATGGACAACATCCAGCAGCTCGACAACATGAAGCTGCTGACGGAGATGACCAAGGAGGCCACCGAGCTGGCCGCCGCGCTCCAGGAGGAGCGCGACCAGTCCGCCGGTCCCCTGGCGCACGGCTCCACCTCCGCCGCCACCGCGATCAAGGGCGACCGGGAGAAGACCGACCGGGCCCTGAAGAACTTCCTCGACAGCTCCGAGGACGTCGACGCGGCGAGCAAGGACGGCAACCTCCAGGGCGTCCGCGACACCGTCGTCGGCCTCGCCAGCCAGCTCAACCGGCTCAGCGCGATCCGCACCTCCGCCTACAAGTCCGAGGGCAACTCCACGCAGACGGTCGAGGCGTACCACCGCCTGATCACCAGCCTGCTGGGCCTCTCCCAGGACATGGCCGAGGCGACCAGCAACCCGGAGATGATCCAGCGCACCCGCGCGCTGTCGGCCTTCTCCTCCGCCAAGGAGTACGCCTCCGTCCAGCGCGCGGTGATCGCGGCGGCGCTGCCCGCCGGCACCACCACGGCCGGGGACCTCTCCGAGAACGACCGCCTCTACGCCGGAGCCGCGGCCGAGAGCCAGGACGCCGACCTCGCCAGCTTCAAGAGCATCTACGGCGACGGCAGCGAGGACCTGCTCGCCCCGGTCGAGTCCGGCAACCCGACGATCGAGGCCGCCGACAAGTACGCCGGCCGCGTCCTCGCCAGCGACAACGCGATCAAGGGCATGGAGCGGCGGTCGTACCAGGACTGGCTGGACGACTCCTCCAGCAAGATCCAGCAGATGGCCAACATCGAGCACACGCTGCTGGAGGAGATGGAGCAGAAGGCGCGCGAGCTGCGCAGCGAGTCGGAGCGGGAGGCGATCCTCTCCGGTGCGCTGATCCTGATCGTGCTCGGCGTCTCCCTGGTCGGCGCCTTCGTCGTGGCCCGGTCCATGATCCGGTCGCTGCGCCGGCTGGAGGAGACCGCCACCCGGGTCGCCTCCGACCGGCTGCCCGAGCTGGTCAAGCAGCTCTCCGAGACCGACCCGCAGGACGTCGACACCTCGGTGGAGTCGGTCGGCGTGCACTCCCGGGACGAGATCGGCAAGGTGGCCGCGGCCTTCGACGACGTGCACCGCGAGGCGGTCCGGCTCGCCGCCGAGCAGGCCCTGCTGCGGGGCAACGTCAACGCGATGTTCACCAACCTCTCGCGCCGCTCCCAGGGCCTCATCCAGCGTCAGCTCTCGCTCATCTCCGAACTGGAGTCCCGCGAGGCCGACCCGGACCAGTTGTCCTCGCTGTTCAAGCTGGACCACCTCGCGACCCGTATGCGCCGCAACGGCGAGAACCTCCTCGTCCTCGCCGGTGAGGAGCCGGGCCGCCGCTGGACCCGTCCGGTGCCGCTGGTCGACGTGCTGCGCGCCGCCGCCTCCGAGGTGGAGCAGTACGAGCGCATCGAGCTGTCCTCCGTGCCGACCACCGAGGTGGCCGGCCGGGTCGTCAACGACCTCGTGCACCTGCTCGCCGAGCTGCTGGAGAACGCGACCTCGTTCTCCTCGCCGCAGACCAAGGTCAAGGTCACCGGTCACGCGCTGCCCGACGGGCGGGTGCTGATCGAGATCCACGACACCGGTATCGGCCTGTCGCCGGAGGACCTGGCGGCGATCAACGAGCGGCTCGCCTCGCCGCCCACCGTGGACGTCTCCGTCTCCCGCCGCATGGGCCTGTTCGTGGTCGGCCGGCTCTCGCAGCGGCACGGCATCCGCATCCAGTTGCGGCCGTCCGACTCCGGTGGCACCACCGCGCTGGTCATGCTCCCCGTCGACGTCGCCCAGGGCGGCCGCAAGCCGCAGGGCAAGCCCGGTCAGCCGGGCGGCGGCGGTCCGGCCGCCGCGCAGGCCGCGGCCGGTGCCGCGGCGGCCCGCCGGGCGACCGGCGGGCAGAACGGCGGTGCCCTCGGCGCGGGTGCTCCCGGCGGTGGCCGGCTCGGCGCCGGCCAGGGTCCCCGGGCCGCGCTGCCCGGCCGGGACGCCGGCGGCCGTCCGGGCGCGCCCGGCGGGGCGCGCGGGCCCCAGGCCCCGGCGGCACCGTCCCCGCAGCAGCCCCAGCACTCCCGGCAGGGCCGTCCGGACCCGGCGAACGCCGGTGCCGGCCAGGCGCCGGGTGCCCCGCAGGGCCTCCAGGCCGCGGGCATGAACGCGCCGGGCCAGGGCCAGGACGCGTTCGGCGGCGGCCGGCCCCCGGCGCCCCCGCAGCGCGGGCGCCGCAAGGGCAAGGGCGGCAACAACGACGCCGGGCGCGACCGCCGGCCGCAGCTTCCGCCGCGCGGCGGTCCCCGGGCCGAGCTGCCCGGCGGCGCCCCGCAGCCCCACGTGCCGAGCTGGGGCGACGACAGCGCCCAGCTTCCGGCGCCGCGGGCCTCGCTGGACGCCCCGCGCGGCCACGAGGAGCCGGACGCCCCGCACACCGCGCGGATGCCCCGCGTCGACGACCGGCAGGGTCCGGGGTCGACGGCGGAGATCCCGGTGGTCGGCCGGTTCGACGAGCGGCAGGGCCCCGGCGCCACCGCCGCGTTCCCCCGCCCCGACTTCGACGCCCCGCCGCCCGGTGCCGGCCAGGACCGCTACCCGGCGCCGGAGGGCAACGGAGCCGCCCCCGCCGACCAGTTCGGCCGGCCGCAGCACGACGACCCGTACGCCCGGGGCGAGCAGCGGCACGACGACCGGTTCGCGCCGGGCGGCCAGGAGGGCGCCCGGTTCGACGCCTCCTACCGCCAGGCCGAGGACCCGTTCGCGCACGGCGACCGGTACGGGCAGCCCGGCCACGACGGCGCGCAGGACAGCGGGCAGTTCGTCCGCCCGGACGTCTTCGGCACCGGTGCCGCGCCGGGCGACCCCGCCGCCACCGGCCAGTTCCCCGCTCCCCAGGGGTACGCCGACGGCTCCACCGGACGGCACACCGCGCCGGACCGGCAGGACCCCGCCGCCACCGGCCAGTTCGAACGCCCCCGGGCGGGCGGCGGCTACGGCGGCAACGACTTCGGCGCTCCGCGGCAGCGCCCGGTCCGTCCCGAACCCGAGGCACTCCCCCCGGCCCCGGGTCCCGGCGACGGACGGACGCCGCTGTACGACACGCTGGAGACCAACTGGTTCCGCGGCGAACACCGGGGGGCGCAGGGCACCGACCCCGCCGCCGCCCCGGAGCAGCCGGGAACCCCCGCGGCACCACAGCCCGCCGCACCTCAGCGTCCCGCCGCCGCATCCTGGCGCAGCTCGCCCAACGACGACCTCGTACGGCAGGCCGAACGCGTCCGGCAGCCGGCCGCGGGCGGCGTCACCACCTCCGGCCTGCCGCGCCGGGTGCCCCGCGCCAACCTGGTGCCGGGCACGGCTCAGCAGCAGTCGCACCAGAGCGGTCCGCAGGTCTCGCGTGCGCCCGATGACGTGCGCGGCCGGCTGACCAACCTTCGTCGGGGAATCGCACAGGGCCGACAGGCCGGTACCAACCAGACCGGCAGTTTCCCCCGGCCCACTCACCAGCAGGAGCGTTAGTTGAGCCCGATGAGCCAGGCGGCACAGAACCTCAACTGGTTGATCACGAATTTCGTGGACAACACCCCGGGGGTGTCCCACACCGTCGTCGTGTCCGCCGACGGACTCCTTCTGGCGATGTCCGAAGGCTTCCCGCGGGACCGCGCCGACCAGCTCGCGGCCGTCGCCTCCGGTCTGACCTCCCTCACCGCCGGGGCGTCCCGGATCTTCGAGGGCGGCACCGTGGCGCAGACGGTCGTGGAGATGGAACGCGGGTTCCTCTTCCTGATGTCCGTCTCGGACGGCTCGTCCCTGGCCGTCCTCGCTCACCCGGAGTGCGACATCGGCCTCGTCGGCTACGAGATGGCGCTTCTGGTCGACCGCGCGGGCGCGGTGCTCACGCCCGACCTGCGCGCCGAACTACAAGGCAGTCTGCTCCACTGATCGGCACCGGCACCACCCGTCTCACCAAATCACCGTCCGGCCGCCACAATCCCCCCACCGGCCCCGTCCGACGGCTCGACCGACCGACTTGCTGTCCCGCCCGGAGGATCCATGACCCCGCCCACCGCCTCTCATGATCCGTACGCGGAGCCGTACGAGGACGAGGGCGACCAGCCGCTGGTACGTCCCTACGCGATGACCGGTGGCCGGACGCGGCCGCGCTATCAGCTCGCCATCGAGGCGCTGATCAGCACCACGGCCGACCCGGCAGCACTCATGGGGCTGCTCCCGGAGCACCAGCGCATCTGCCACCTGTGCCGTGAGGTGAAGTCGGTGGCGGAGGTGTCGGCGCTGCTGTCGATGCCGCTCGGCGTGGCCCGAATCCTGGTCGCCGACCTCGCGGAGGCCGGGCTCGTGGCCATCCACCAGCCGGGCGGCGACGAGAACAACGGCGGTGCGCCGGACGTGACACTGCTCGAAAGGGTGCTCAGTGGACTTCGCAAGCTCTGACGGGGGTCGGGCGACCACCTCCGCCAAGATCGTGGTGGCCGGCGGCTTCGGCGTCGGCAAGACCACGTTCGTCGGTGCCGTATCGGAGATCAATCCGCTGCGCACCGAGGCCGTCATGACGTCCGCCAGCGCGGGCATCGACGACCTGACCCACACCGGGGACAAGACGACCACCACGGTCGCCATGGACTTCGGCCGCATCACGCTCGACCAGGACCTGATCCTGTACCTCTTCGGCACGCCGGGGCAGGACCGCTTCTGGTTCATGTGGGACGACCTGGTGCGCGGCGCCATCGGCGCGGTCGTGCTGGTCGACACCCGCAGGCTCGCCGACTGCTTCCCCGCCGTCGACTACTTCGAGAACTCCGGGCTGCCGTTCGTGGTGGCGCTCAACGGGTTCGACGGGCAGCAGCCGTACACGCCGGACGAGGTGCGCGAGGCGCTCCAGATAGGTCCGGACGCCCCGATCATCACCACCGACGCCCGGCACCGCGCGGACGCCAAGAGCGCGCTGATCACGCTGGTCGAGCACGCCCTGATGGCCCGGCTGCGGTGACCCGCGCAAGTCGGTGACCGCATAAGGCAGTTGTCGTAGCGCTCGCGGAGCCGGCTGTGTCCTTTGACACGGTCGGCTCCGGTGTTCATAACGTTTCGGCAGAGGAATCGGGTGGTACGGCCACGCGTCGCGCACATTCCGTCTCGCTGTGCTCACGAACGTCCCGGCTTTTGCCGCGCCTCGCTCTTTATGACCGTTTTATCTGGGGCTTACCTCACGCGCGATCCGCTCGCCCCACTGTTTGGAAGACCGCAGGCCGTCGTGCTGGAATGCCAGAACTGCCCCATGGTCAAAGACGTACTCGTCAGTAGCGCGTACCCGATGACGTACTGGGCTCTGAGACACTGCGGCACGACGTAGGTGCCGACCGCCGAGAGGTTGTTGGTCGAGTGAGGCGAAGCAAGAGCAGTCCCGAGCCATCGGCCCGGGGCAACTTCACCCCGCCGCCGCGCACAGCGGCGCCCGCTCCCGTGCCCGGCCCGGAACCCACGGCTGCCCCCGCCCGCGGCGGCGGACGCCTCTCCCCCCGCAACTGGCGGGTGCCCACCCGTCTCAACGCGATCCTGCTCATACCCGCGCTGGTCGGCCTCGTCATGGGCGGCTTCCAGGTCAAGGGCTCGATCGACACCTGGCAGGAGGCAGAGGACGCGGAGAGCACCGCGCGCCTGGTGCGGGCCTCCCTCACCTACGCCGACGCCCTCTACAAGGAGCGGGACATCAGCGCGGCCCCGCTGCTGCGGGGCAAGAAGAAGGACCCGGACGTCGTCCGCGCCCGCGAGGCCACCGACCGGGCCGCCGACGCCTTCGACCGGGCCGCGCGGGAGATGCCCGCCAAGCCCGGTCTGGAACGCCGGCTGAAGCTGTTCCGCGCCGAGGAGCCCAAGCTCCAGACGCTGCGCGCCGGCGCGTACACCTCCCAGTTCAAGGGGGTGGAGACGCAGGAGGGCTACGTCACCGTCGCCCACCCGCTGATGGAGTTCGCCAACGAACTCGGACTGGGCACCGGCAACATCACCTCCTACGGCCGTACCGTCTACGCCATCTCGCTGACCAAGGCGGCGCTCTCCCTGGAGCGCTCCATCGGCACGCAGTTGCTGGTCGGGCCCGGCCCGGAGCCCAGTCATCTGGCCAGCCAGCGGGTCGCCCTCTCCTCCTACGCCTACCTGGAGAAGATCGCCGTCGAGGAGTACCTCGGCGGCGGCACCGAGGCGGACGCCAAGAAGCTCGACGACCTCCAGGCCGAGGTCAAGGAGGACGGCGCGGCCATGGCCAAGGAGGCCGCCGCCAAGGACCCGGACTACGTGCCGCCGCCGTCCAACCCGACGACGATGGTCTCGGAGCTGGCCCAGCTCGACTCCACCGACACCGGTGCGCGGGCGGAGCTGGCCCGGCAGGGCATCACGCCGGAGAACTGGTGGGCGGTCAACACCCTCAAGTTCGACGCCTACCGCACCATCGAGTCGGACCTGGCCGACAAGGCGGTGACGGAGGCGTCCGCCATCGCCGACGACGCCGAGCGGGACACCTACATCACCGGCGCCATCGTGGTGATCGCGCTGCTCGCCGCGTTCGTCCTGGCCGGCATGGTCGCCCGCCAGATGAGCCGGGCCATGCGCCAGTTGCGCAACGCCGCCTTCGGCATCGCCGAGCAGCGCCTGCCGATGCTGGTCGACCAGCTCTCCCGTACCGACCCCGGCCGGGTCGACACCCGGGTGGCGCCGATCCCGATCACCACCACGGACGAGATCGGCGAGGTCGCCCGCGCCTTCGACCAGGTGCACCGCGAGGCGGTCCGGCTCGCCTCCGAGCAGGCCCTGCTGCGGGGCAACATCAACGCGATCTTCACCAACCTCTCGCGCCGCAACCAGTCGCTGATCGAGGGCCAGCTCACCCTGATCACGGACCTGGAGAACAACGAGGCCGACCCCGACCAGTTGGAGGCCCTCTTCCGGCTGGACCACCTCGCGACCCGGATGCGCCGCAACGGCGAGAACCTCCTCGTCCTCGCCGGTGAGGAGCCGGGCCGCCGCTGGGACCAGCCGGTGCCGCTGGTCGACGTGCTGCGCGCCGCCTCCTCCGAGGTGGAGCAGTACGAGCGCATCGAGCTGTCGGGCGTGCCGGAGGCCGAGATCCACGGCCGGGCCGTGACCGACCTGGTGCACCTGCTCGCCGAGCTGCTGGAGAACGCCACCACGTTCTCCTCCCCGCAGACCAAGGTCCGCGTCACCGCCACCCGGCTGCCCGACGGCCGCGTGATGATCGAGATCCACGACAAGGGCATCGGCCTGACCGCCGAGGACTTCGCGGACATCAACCACAAGCTGGCCAACCCGCCGACCGTGGACGCCGCGATATCGCAGCGCATGGGCCTGTTCGTGGTCGGCCGGCTCGCCGACCGGCACGGCATCCGGGTCCAGTTGCGGCCCTCCGGCGAGCAGGCGGGCACCACCTCGCTGGTCATGCTCCCGGACGCCATCACGCACGGCGGCGGCGGCCAGGGCCAGGTGCAGCGCGACGAGTTCACCGTCTCGCAGATCATCCCCGAGCAGGAGTTCCGCGGCGAGGACTTCGGCCGGCAGCAGCCGGAGCCGATGCGCACCGCCGCCGAGCTGGGCTTCGACGACAGCCGTTACGCGGACGTCCCCGACGACATCCGCGAGCTGGACCCGGTCGGCCGCTCCCTGATGCGCGAGGAGCGCCGCGCCGCCCTGGAGGCCCAGGCCCACCAGCCCGGCCCGGACGGCGACACCGGCGAGACCGGCTACCCCGACCCGTTCGCCGGCCAGCAGCCGTACGGCCAGGGCTACGACCACGGCCAGGGCGGCTTCCAGCAGGACGGCCAGGGCGGCTTCCCGGACGGCCAGGACGGCCGGAACGGCTTCCAGGACCAGCACACCGGCGGCTACGAGCAGCCGCAGACGTACCCCGGTCAGCAGCAGGAGCCGTACCAGCAGCCGCAGCAGCAGACGTACGACGGGCAGTACTACGCGCCGAACGGCGCGCTGCCGCAGGGCGAGGGCTACTCCGCCGGCACCGGCTACCCGCAGGCGCCCTATGCGGAGCCGGCGAGCGAGCAGGGCCCGGACGCGGGCGCCGCCGGCCAGGACGGGTTCCCGGCCTTCGAGCAGCGCCGCCACCAGGACGACTGGCCCCAGCAGGACGGCTACCCGAACGGCTACCCGGCCCAGTACCCTGCCGATGTCCCGCAAACGGAATCCGGGCAGGCCGCTGACGCCGGCCAGGGGGACGGCGTAGGCTTCGACCGTCCGGGACCGGACGGTCCCGCCGCCCACGAGCTGACCGACGCCGGGCTCCCCCGCCGCGGGTCCGCCGGCGGCGACCGGCCCGCGGACCAGGAGGGGCAGTCCTCCGCCCCCCGGAACAACGGCAACTGGCGTTCGGCCAACGACGAACGCTGGCAGCAGGCCGCACAATTGAGGAAGCCGAAGGCGGGCGGGGTGACCCCCTCCGGTCTGCCGCGGCGGGTGCCCAAGGCCAATCTGGTCGAGGGCGCCGCCGAAACCACCCCCCAGGGAGGCCCCCAGGTCTCCCGCGCCCCGGAGGACGTCCGGGGCAGGCTGAGCAACCTGCGCCGCGGCGTCCAGCGAGGCCGCAACGCAGGCAGTGAAACGAACGGCCAGGCCACTCGGAACCAGCACGGTGGTCCTGACAGCACCTACAACCAGGAGCGTTAGTGTGAGCCCGATGAGCCAGGCGGCACAGAACCTGAACTGGTTGATCACCAACTTCGTGGACAACACCCCGGGGGTGTCCCACACGGTGGTGGTCTCCGCCGACGGACTCCTTCTGGCGATGTCCGAAGGCTTCCCCCGCGACCGCGCCGACCAGCTCGCGGCCGTCGCCTCCGGTCTGACCTCGCTGACCGCCGGTGCCTCGCGCATCTTCGAGGGCGGCAGCGTGAACCAGACGGTTGTGGAGATGGAGCGGGGATTCCTCTTCATCATGTCCATCTCCGACGGTTCCTCGCTCGCGGTCCTCGCCCACCCGGAGGCGGACATCGGCCTCATCGGGTACGAGATGGCGCTCCTGGTGGACCGCGCCGGCACGGTCCTGACGCCGGACCTCCGTGCGGAACTCCAAGGGAGCCTTCTCAACTGACGGGCGGACGGTGCGTTTTGCCGTCCCGGGGCCGTAAGGTTTCGGGACGCGGCTCCACAGTGATGGGTGCCAGGCACAGTCGGAGGAGGAGAAAGTGGCAACACCCCCAGGCGGTTCGCATTCGGGTAACTGGTCGTACGGCCCTGCCCAGGGCCAGCACGACGGTTCCGCGAACCCGTACGGCTACCCCTCCGTCCCCGGCCACCGGCAGCCGTACGTACCGCAGGGCCCCGGTCCTTCGCCGTACGACCAGCCGCCGGCTCCGCGCATCCAGCCCGTGCAGCCGCAGCGCCACACCCCCGAGCCGGCGCCCGCCGGGGCGTCGAACAACCCCCTGGTGCGCCCGTACGCCATGACGGGCGGCCGGACCAGGCCGCGGTACCAGCTCGCCATCGAGGCGCTGGTGCACACGACCGCGCAGCCGCACCAGATGCAGGGGCAGTTGCCCGAGCATCAGCGGATCTGCAACCTCTGCCGGGAGATCAAGTCGGTGGCCGAGATCTCGGCGCTGCTGTCGATCCCCCTCGGCGTGGCCAGGATCCTCGTCGCCGACTTGGCGGAGGCGGGCCTGGTCGCCATCCATCAGCCCGGCGGCGACGAGAGCGCCGGCGGCCAGCCAGACGTGACACTGCTCGAAAGGGTGCTCAGTGGACTTCGCAAGCTCTAGCGGAGGGCCTTCCCGCTCCACCACGTCCGCGAAAATCGTGGTGGCCGGCGGCTTCGGCGTGGGCAAGACCACGTTCGTCGGCGCCGTCTCGGAGATCAATCCGCTGCGCACGGAGGCCGTGATGACATCCGCTTCGGCGGGCATCGACGACCTCACCCACACCGGGGACAAGACGACCACCACGGTCGCCATGGACTTCGGCCGCATCACGCTCGACCAGGACCTGATCCTGTACCTCTTCGGCACGCCGGGGCAGGACCGCTTCTGGTTCATGTGGGACGACCTGGTGCGCGGCGCCATCGGCGCGGTCGTGCTGGTCGACACCCGCAGGCTCGCCGACTGCTTCCCCGCCGTCGACTACTTCGAGAACTCCGGGCTGCCCTTCGTGATCGCCCTCAACGGCTTCGACGGCCAGCAGCCGTACAACCCGGACGAGGTGCGCGAGGCGCTCCAGATCGGTCCGGACACCCCGATCATCACGACCGACGCCCGCCACCGCGCGGATGCGAAGTCGACGCTGATCACGCTGGTCGAGCACGCGCTGATGGCCCGGCTGCGGTAGGCACCGGACACCGGACACACGCTGAAGGCCCCGCCTCCTGGGAGGCGGGGCCTTCAGCGCTGCTCGTCAGCGCCAACTGTGCGGGGCGCGGAAGCCGGGCTCGCGCTCCAGGCGGCGCCAGCCGGCCCGGACGCGGCCGCCCCGGGAGGGGGCGATCTCGGCGGGCCGGGCGGCCGCGCGGGCCAGCAGTACGGCGGTGATGGCGGCGACTTCCTCGGGGCCGGCGTGCCCCTTCTCGACGCGGATGTCGGGCATGGAGGACATGGGTCGGGCTCCTCGGTAGGTCACTGCGGGGGGTTGCCGTGCTTACGGGAGGGCAGGTCGGCGTGCTTGGTCTGGAGCATCGCCAGCGAGCCGATGAGCACCTCGCGGGTCTCGGCCGGGTCGATGACGTCGTCCACGAGGCCGCGCTCGGCCGCGTAGTACGGGTGCATCAGCTCGGCCTTGTACTCCTTGACCATCTTCTGCCGCATCGCCTCGGGGTCCTCCGCCTCGGCGATCTGCCGGCGGAAGATCACGTTGGCGGCGCCCTCGGCGCCCATCACGGCGATCTCGTTGGTGGGCCAGGCGAAGGTCAGGTCGGCACCGATGGACTGGCTGTCCATGACGATGTACGCACCTCCGTACGCCTTGCGCAGGATCAGGGAGATCCGCGGCACGGTCGCGTTGCAGTACGCGTACAGCAGCTTGGCGCCGTGCCGGATGATCCCGCCGTGCTCCTGGTCGACGCCCGGAAGGAACCCGGGAACGTCCAGGAAGGTGACGATCGGGATGTTAAAAGCGTCACACATCTGGACGAAGCGCGCAGCTTTTTCGCTGGCCTCGATGTCCAGGACACCGGCCAGGGACTGCGGCTGGTTGGCGACGATGCCGACGACCTGGCCGTCGAGCCGGGCCAGCGCGCAGATGATGTTGCGGGCCCAGCGCTCGTGGACCTCCAGGTACTCGCCGTCGTCGACGATCTCCTCGATCACCTTGGCCATGTCGTACGGCCGGTTGCCGTCGGCCGGGACCAGGTCGAGCAGGACGTCCGAGCGGCGGTCGACGGGGTCGGCGGAGTCGACGCGGGGCGGGTTCTCGCGGTTGTTCTGCGGCAGCAGCGACAGCAGGTAGCGGACCTCGGCGAGGCAGGTCTCCTCGTCGTCGTAGGCGAAGTGGCACACGCCGGAGGTCTCGGCGTGCACGTCGGCGCCGCCCAGGCCGTTCTGGGTGATCTCCTCGCCGGTGACCGCCTTGACCACGTCGGGGCCGGTGATGAACATCTGGGAGGTCTCGCGGACCATGAACACGAAGTCGGTCAGCGCGGGGCTGTAGGCCGCGCCGCCCGCGCAGGGGCCGAGCATCACGCTGATCTGCGGGATGACACCGGACGCCTTGGTGTTGCGCTGGAAGATGCCGCCGTAGCCGGCGAGCGCGGAGACGCCCTCCTGGATGCGGGCGCCGGCCCCGTCGTTGAGCGACACCAGGGGCGCCCCGGCCGCGATGGCCATGTCCATGATCTTGTGGATCTTGGTGGCGTGGGCCTCGCCCAGCGCGCCGCCGAAGATCCGGAAGTCATGGGCGTAGACGAAGACCGTGCGGCCCTCGACCGTGCCCCAGCCGGTGATGACACCGTCCGTGTAGGGCTTCTTGGCCTCCAGTCCGAACCCGGTCGCCCGGTGCCGCCGCAACTGCTCGACCTCCCGGAACGACCCCGGGTCCAGGAGCAGCTCGATCCGCTCCCGTGCCGTCAGCTTGCCCTTGGCGTGCTGCGCCGCCGTCGCCTTCTCGCTCGGGCCGGCCAGGGCGCGCGCACGGATCTCGTGCAGCTCGGCCACCCGCCCGCGTGCGTCCGTGGGCTCACCCGGCGCCTCATCCAAAACGGTCATGTAGTGACCTTACGAAGCGGACCGCGAAAAGCACGCCGTCGACTCCGTACAGTCTCCGGAGGGTTTTCCTGGTACCCCTGAACAGAACCACACCGACATGCAGCCGTTTCGACTGCTCAGGGGGGCCACGGGTTGTAGGGGTCGCACAAAGACGTCAGGTGAGAGCCACCTCACATTCATGTGTCGCGCATACCGTCCCCGGAGTGACGCGGAGCCTCAGCCCGCGGCCGGTGGCGAGGATCTCGACGCCCTCGCCGGCCCGGACCGGGGCGCCCACCGGGCGGTCCCAGGTGATCTCCAGCGGCTCACCCGTGCGGGGCGGTTCGCTGACGCGCAGGGCCAGCGTACGGGCCCGGCGGCGGACCAGGACGCTCGCCCCCCGGGTGACGGTGAGCGGGCCGGCCGTACCGGCTTCCCAGAAGTTGGCGGCGGTGAGGCCGAGGGCGGGGACGGCCACCGCCTGCCGCTGGGCGTCGTTGCCGAGGACGGTCAGCCAGTGCCGGTCGGCGGCCCGGCGGGCGACGGCGCGGCGGCGGGCGCCGGGCAGCAGTACATAGGCGTACGTGGCGTCGGCGGGGTCGGTGCCGTGGTCGAGCCAGAGGGTCTGCCAGCGGCGGGTGCGGCGCTCGGGCGAACTGGTGGCGTTGATGTCGGACCAGGCGCCGGTGCGGTCCTCGCGCAGGGTGCACAGGTCGCCGTCGAGGACCAGCCAGCCGCCGTGGTCCTCCAGGTGGGCCCAGTCGCCGGCCAGGACGAAGGTGTTCCGGCCGGCCTCGCCGAGGTTGCGGTTGTCGACGACCGTCTCGACGGGGACGCCGTCGGCGCAGGTGATGCCGGCACCGAGGCAGACCACGGCGTCGGGCAGGAAGAACCAGGACTTGCGGGCCCGCAGGGTGGAGCCGAGGCCCCTCAGGTCCTGGCCGACGGCCGCGTACTCGCCGTCGGTGGTGCCGCCCACCCAACGCGCGTCCGGCCGGGGCTCGCCCCACTCGCCGCCCGCGCGGTCGGGCAGCGCGCGGGTGGAGACGGTGGTGCCGGGCAGGCGGTACCAGTCGACGGTGGGCCAGTACCAGTCGGTGTACTGGTCGGTCCGGCCGGCCCGTCCGGCCCGGCCGCTCGGCCACCAGGAGAGCATCCCGGCGCCGGTGTGCCAGCCGCGCGGGTTCTCGCCGTTGCCGCACTCGTAGTGGGCGATGCGGTCGCTGGCCATGGCGAGGGCGGCGGTGAAGCGGGGGCCGCGGTGGACGGCGCGGTCCATGGCGGGGAAGAGGCGGTGGCCGAGGGGTTCGGGCGCCGCCCCGGCCGGCGCGTCCGCGACGGCGCGCAGCCGGGCGAGGTCGGCGACGCCGAACTGGGGCGCCGTCAGGACCGGGCTGACCGTGTCCCGTTCGATCCAGCCCTTGATCATCGCGTGCCAGCGGTCGCGCTCGGCCGGTTCCGCCCCGCCCGCCAGGATCGCCAGGGCGGCGATGAGCTGCTGCCCGTGGTAGTGGTCGCCGCGCAGGATGCCCCGGTCGTCGGTGGACAGGCCCCGGCTGATGGCCCGGCCGTTGACGCAGTCCATGACGAGTCCGTCGTGGAGGAAGGGGGCGAAGGCGCGCTCGACGCTGTCGAGGACGTTGCGCCGCTCGGGGTCGGTCACCTCCCAGGCGGACCCGGCGAGCAGGGTGAACAGCCTCCCGAGCCCGTCCATCAGGACCTGTCCGTAGGTGCCGGTGTACGGCACGTGGGTGTGCTGCACGAACGAGCCGTCGGCGTAGAGGCCGTCGCCCTCGGTGACGTACGGGAAGACCGGTGAGAGGGCGTCGCGGGCCAGCGCGATCCGGTCCGGGGCGCGGCCCAGGACGCCGCGCAGCGCGACCGAGCGGCACAGGTCGACGCGGTTGGCGCCGGTGGAGGTGCCGGTGTAGGCGTCGAACAGCGTGTCCGGGAGGAAGTGGTCGACGGCGGCGCAGACGGCGGCGGTCCGGTCGGCGCCGAGGTGCTCGTACAGGGCGGCGGTGATGTCGGTGAGGTGGCGGGGGCTGCCGATCTGCCATTCCCACCAGTTGCCGTAGGGCGTGGTGCCGGGGTGGTAGACGGTGGCGGCGAGGTGGTCGAGGCCGCGCAGGACGTCGGAGAGGAGGGCCGGGTCGCCGGTGGAGCCGGTGCCGGGCTGGGCGTACGCCTGGGCCATCGTCCACAGGCGGCCGTAGCTGAGGGTGATGTTGGAGGGCGGGTCGAAGGGGCGGCCGGGCCACAGGGAGACCGGCGTCGGCGCCATGGCCGCGCGGAAGCGGCGGGCCCGTTCGCCGGTCTCGGCGAGCCGGGTGGCGTACGGCTCGGCGGCCGGGTCGTAGCCGGTGCCGAGGGAGAGGTCGAGCCAGCGCCGGCGGAGGGTGTCGTAGGGGTCGGCGGCGGCTGCGGCGCGGGGGCCGGACTCCGTGGTGAGGACGGCGGCGAGGGCGGCCGCGAGGACGACGGTACGGCGGGTGGGCGGGGTCATGTCCCTGGCGTCTACCACGCCCAGGGGTGCGGGGGAATGGCCGAGAAGGGCGCGTCGGGATGACGCGCGCCCATCGACACGGCGGCACCCGGACCATAACGTTGAAAGTTGAACGGAATAGGTCTACTGTCGACCCCGTTGAACTGGTTGAACATTCAACATCAACGGCCGTGATCCCGCCCGGACCGCGGTCCCGTCCCCTTCGAGGAGTACGTCATGGGCATCTTCAACCGCGGCGGCAACGACACCGCCCGGCCCGCCGCCGTCAGCCCCGAGCTGGCCGCGCTGACCGGCGACTACACCATCGACCCGGCGCACAGCACGCTCGGCTTCACCGCGCGCCACGCCATGGTCACCAACGTCAAGGGCAAGTTCCTGGAGTTCAGCGGCACGCTGCGCCTGGACGGCGCCGACCCGGCCCGCTCCACCGCCTCCCTCGACGTGGTGATGGACAGCATCGACACCGGGTCCGCCGACCGCGACGGGCACCTCAAGAGCGCGGACTTCTTCGCGACGGACAAGTTCCCGGCCATGACGTTCCGCTCGACGGGCGCCGAGGCCCTCGGCGGCGACGACTACCGCATCACCGGCGACCTGACCATCCTCGGCACCACCCGGCCGCTCACCATCGACCTGGAGTTCAACGGCGCCGCGAAGGACCCGTTCGGCAACGAGCGCGTCGGCTTCGAGGGCAAGGCCGAGATCCTGCGCTCGCAGTGGGGCCTGACCTGGAACGCCGCGCTGGAGACGGGCGGTGTGCTGGTCTCCGACAAGATCAGGCTGACCTTCGACATCTCGGCGATCCGGAACGCCTGACCCTGTCCGGGCGGACGCCCGCGAGGCTCAGGACGCGGTCAGCAGCAGCCGCGCCTCCTCGCGGGCCTCGCCGATCGCGTCCGGCAGGACGCCGATCCCCTGGGCGACCAGCGCGCCCTCGTGCAGCAGCAGCAGCGCCCGGCCGAGCCGCGGCGCCCGCCCGGCGTCGATCTCGCGGGCCAGCTCCGTGAACAGCTCCAGCGTCCACCGCTTCTGCCCGGTGATGACCGCGTACGCCGGGTGCGCGGGATCGCTGATCTCGGCGTGCGCGTTGACCATCGCGCACCCCTTCGCCCCCTGCTCGGCCGACCACGCCCGCGAGGCGTCGAAGACGGCCAGGACCCGGGCCCGCGGCGACGGCCCCGCCGCCTCCAGGCGCTCGGCGAGGAAGGCCCGCCAGCGTTCGTCGCGGGCGGCCAGGTACTCGGCGACGATCGTCTCCTTGGCGCCGAACCGGTCGTAGAGCGTCTTCTTGGTGACCCCCGCCTCGGCGGCGATGAGGTCCACCCCGACGGCGTGGATGCCGCGCTCGTAGAACAGCTTCTCGGCGGCGGCCAGGACCCGCCGGGCCGCGGGCGTCAGCCTGATCCGCCGGGCGCCGTCGGTGTTCGTGGGTGCGTGCTGGCGCGTGGAATCCATGACCCCAGCGTAGAACGGCCGGTTAGACCGATCTGTTTAGTGGGCACCCCCCTCGTGTAAACCGATCTGTCTACTTCCGGTGGGATGCCATGAACGCCCTCCTCTCCGCCGCCTTCGTCCTGAGCTGGAGTTCGGGGTTCATCGGCGCCAAGCTCGGCTCGGGCGACGCGCCCGCGACCACGCTGCTCATGTGGCGCTTCCTGCCGCTGGCCCTCGTGCTGCTGGCCGCCGCGCCGCTCGCCCGGCGGCCGTGGCGGGGCGTCGGCGCCCGCGCCCTGGCCCGGCAGGCGGTGATCGGCCTGCTCTCGCAGAGCGGCTATCTGCTCACCGTCTACCACGCCATCCAGTTGGGGGTCTCCAGCGGTACGACGGCCCTGATCGACGGCGTCCAGCCCCTGGTCGCCGGAGCGCTCGCCGGACCGCTGCTCGGCCGGTACGTCTCGGGCCGGCAGTGGCTCGGGCTGGTCCTGGGCGCCGGCGGGGTCGCCCTGGTCACGCTGGCCGACGCCGGGGCGGGCGGGGGCGCGCCCCGGTGGGCCTACCTGGTGCCGCCGATCGGGATGTGCTGCCTGGTCGCGGCCACCTTCCTGGAGAGCCGCTCCCCCGCGCGGACGGCCCCGGCGGTGGCGATGACCGTCCACTGCGCCACCAGCGCCGTGCTGTTCACCGTGCTCGCGGCGGCCACCGGGACGGCCGTGCCGCCGGCCGACGCCTCGTTCTGGGGCGCGGTGGCCTGGCTGGTGGTGCTGTCCACGTTCGGCGGTTACGGCCTGTACTGGCTGATCCTCGCGCGCTCGGGGGTGACCCGGGTCAACACCCTCATGTTCCTCATGGCCCCGGTCACGGCCGTCTGGGGCGCTCTGATGTTCGGCGAGCCGTTCGGCCCCCGCACCGCCGCCGGACTGGCCGTCTGCCTCGCCGCCGTCGTCGTGGTGCACCGCGGCGAACCGCCCCGGCGTCCGGCGGATCGGCGGAAAACCGCTGGAGCCGGGAGCCGGGACCCGGTTAACCTCCCCTCGTGAACAGCCCCGAGGCGTCCAGACTCCGGCCACCGGCTCTCCGGTGGCCGCCCGTGACGCCGTAACCGAGGGACCGCGCCGCCGCGCGTCGCGCCCGCGGGCCGTCGTGTCGTCACCGCCACCGGACGGTCGTCCGCCGTGTCGTGTCCGACGTCGACTTCGGAGTGCGGAGTTCCTCTCATGCCGTTCGCTCTTCTTCTGCTGGGCCTGGCCGTCTTCGCCCAGGGAACGTCCGAGTTCATGCTGTCCGGGCTGGTCCCGGACATCGCCCGCGACCTGGGGGTGTCCGTCCCGGCCGCCGGCCGGCTGACCTCCGCCTTCGCGGTGGGGATGGCCGTCGGGGCGCCCCTGGTGGCCGGGCTCGCCCGGCGGTGGCCCCGGCGGGGCGCGCTGCTCGGGTTCCTGCTGGCCTTCCTCGCCGTGCATGTCGTCGGCGCGGTCACCGGCAGTTTCGCCGTCCTGCTGGCCAGCCGGGTGGCCGGGGCGCTGGCCAACGCCGGTTTCCTCGCCGTCGCCCTGGTGACCGCCGCCGGGCTGGTCCCGCCGGACGCCAAGGGCCGGGCCACGTCCGTGCTGCTCGGCGGGGTCACCCTGGCCTGTGTCGCCGGGGTGCCCGCCGGAGCGCTGCTCGGGCAGCTCTGGGGGTGGCGGTCGGCGTTCTGGGCGGTCGCGCTGCTGTCGGTGCCCGCGCTGGTGGCGGTGGCGCGGTCGGTGCCGGGCGGCGCCGCCGACGCCCCGGCCGCCGGGCTGCGGGGCGAGCTGCGGGCCCTGCGCCGCCCCCGGCTCCGGGCGGTGCTGGCGCTGGGCGCGCTGGTCAACGGGGCGACCTTCTGCACGTTCACCTATCTCGCGCCGCTGGTCACCGAGGTCGGCGGGCTGTCCCGCGGGTGGGTGCCGGGGGTGCTGGCGCTGTTCGGGGCGGGCTCGTTCGTCGGCGTGAGCGTCGGCGGGCGGCTCGCCGACCGGCGGCCGGTGCCGGCGCTGGTCGCGGGCGGCGTCGCGCTGTGCGCCGGGTGGAGCGCGCTCGCGGCGGTCGCCGGGGTGCCCGCGCTCGCCCTCGGCCTGGTCTTCGTGCTGGGCGCGCTCTCCTTCGGCGTCGGCTCCACCCTGATCTCCCAGGCCCTGTACGCGGCCCCGACGGCACCCAACCTGGCGGGCGGCTTCGCGACGGCGGCGTTCAACGTCGGCGCGGCGCTCGGCCCGTGGGCCGGCGGCACGGCGATCGGCGCGGGGCTGGGCTACCGGGGGCCGGTCTGGGTCAGCGCGGCGCTGGTCGCGGTGGCACTCGGGGGGACGGGGCTGGTGGCCGCGCGGGTGCGGGCCGGGGGCGGGAGGGTGCGGGCCGGCGCGCGGAGCTGACCGCGCGCCGGGCGGGGACGACGCCCTCAGAACCCTCCGCCGAAGTCGTTCCCGCCACCGCCGCCACCGCCGAAGTCCCCGCCGCCGAAGCCGCCGTCGAAGTCGCCGGGGTCGAAGTCCGCGCCGGAGACGTCGCCGCCCTCGAAGCCGCCGCCGAAGTCGCCGTATCCGGCGCCGTAGCCGGCTCCGTAGGCGGGGCCGGCCATCATGCTGCCGAGGACCGTGCCGACCAGCAGGCCGGGGAGGATGCCGCCGCCGAAGTAACCGCCCGCCCAGGGGCCGTAGGCCGGGCCCGCGTCCCAGTAGGGGCGGCGGCCGTAGTCGGTGTCGACCTGGCGGATCATCGGGTCGAGGCCGTCGTCGAGCCGGGTCCGGTCGGCGGCGCAGACCGGCACCTGGCGGGTGGCGCCGCCCGGCGGCGTCCAGGTGACGTCGGCGACCGAGGGGCCGTGCCGGGGGTCGAAGAAGCAGGGCGGCCGGCGTTCGGGCAGCGGCCGGCCCGCACGCCGGGCGGCGAGCCGGGCCAGCGAGAAGCGGCCGTCCTCCAGGGCCTGGGTGACGCCCCGCACGTCCTCGGGCCGGCGCGCCTCGGCCATGTAGGTCTTGGCCTGCTCGTAGGTGTCCAGCGCGTGCGCGTAGTCGGCGCGCATCGCGTCGTCGGCGCCGGGTTCCGCCGGGTGGAATTCGAGCCGGTCGAGTTCCTCGCCGAACGCGGTGATGTCCTCGTCGACCACCACCCGCAGTTTCTCCAGCGCGGCCCGCTGCTCCTCCTCCCGGCGCCGCCGGTTGCGCCGGACCAGCGCGTAGGCGCCGATCCCGCCGGCCGCCAGCACCGCGCCGGTGGCGGCCAGGCCGGTGACGGAGACGTCGGTGCCCCCGCCGCCGTCCCAACTGTTCGGCGCCGAGCCGCCGATGCCGCGCAGCGCGTCGTCGACGAAGTCGTTGAGCTGGGCCTTGGGGTCGCCGGTGCCCTGCACGGCGGTGACCAGGTTGGACACGCCCTGGGGGCTCAGCACGCTGCTGTCGGCGCGGGCGTCGAAGCGGTCGCCGAGCCGGATGCCGTACAGGCCGGTGACGCCGGTCTCGGTCCGCAGGTTCTGGAAGATGTCGGTGGTCGGATAGCCCTCGGGGAGCACCGCCACGAAGACGGGTTTGTCCGCGTCCTCGATCTTGTCGGCGAGTGCCTGGGCGTCCGCCTTGGACAGCAGGTCGGAGGCGGCCGGGTCGACGTAGACGGGGCTCTCGCGCAGGGCCTCGGCGACCCGGGACAGGTCGGTGTCCGCCCGGACGCCGGGCGCGGCGGCCAGCAGTGCCGCCAGCGCGGCGACGACCGGCACGATCAGGAGACGTACGAACAGACGCACGGGTGCGGCCCTCATACCTACGCAAGTACCCGCACCCGGGCATAAACCACATCGGTCGCCACATCGGTCCCGGGGACACTCGTGCCCCCGGGACCGCTGCGGAACGGGCGACGGCTCAGACCGCCCGTGCCCCGGGCCGCCCGTACCTCGGGCCGCCGGTGTCCCGGGCCGCCCGCGCCTCGGGCCGCCGGTGTCTCACGCGGCCCGGTACGCCTGCCGCAGTTTCCCGATCGCCGCCGCGTACGCGCCGGTCAGCGCCAGGTGGTCGGCGTCGGCGAAGGGTTTCGCCACCGCCCCGGTGATCCCGTCGCCCGCCTTCCGCTGGACCAGCAGCCGGGCCCGGGTGACCAGGGCTCGGCCCTTGGCGTCGGCGCCCGCCCGCTCGGCCGCCTTCGCGGCGCGCGCCAGCGCGGTGAGCGTGGCCTCGCCGCCCCCGGGCACGTCGGTACGGGTGGTCAGGCCCCAGCCGTAGGGGAACTGCGGGTCGTACTCCCGGTCCCCGACGTTGATCGGCAGTTGCGCCTCGGACCTCGGCCAGGTCACCGGGAGCTGCCCGGTGAACGGCCGCCTGCCGTAGAGGACGTCGGCCACGCCGCCGCCCTCGGTGCCCGGCAGCCAGGACGCCACCAGGGCGTCGATGTCACCGAGCCGGTCACCGATGAGCTGGGGGCGCCCGGCGACGACCAGCACCACGCACTTCATGGCACCGCACACCGCGTCCACCGCCGCCCGGTCGGCGGCGGACAGCTCCAGGTCGTGGCCGTTGCCCACATCGCCGACCCCCTCGGCGTAGGGCGTCTCGCCGACGACGACCACGCCGACGTCATGGCCGGTGAGCGGCGCGGAGGCGTCCTCGCTGTAGGTGAGGGAGCCGCCCGCCTCGCGCAGGCCCTCCAGGATCGTGGTGCCGGGGGTGATGTCGCCGGAGGAGCCCTGCCAGGTGACGGTCCAGCCGCCGGACTGGTCGCCGATGTCGTCGGCGTCGGACCCGGCGACGTACACCTTCTGGTTCTTCTTCAGCGGGAGCAGGCCGCCGGTGTTCTTCAGCAGGACCTGTGACTCGGCGACCGCCTGGCGGGCCACGGCGCGGTGCGCGGCGGAGCCGATCCGCTCGATGCCGCGGGTGTCGGCCCAGGGCCGTTCGAACAGGCCGAGCCGGAACTTCTGGGTGAGGATGCGGGCGACGGCGTCGTCGATCCGCCGCTGGTCGATCCGCCCGGCCCGCGCCTCGTCGGCGAGGGTGCCGCTGAACTCCTTGTAGGTGTACGGCACCATCATCATGTCGAGTCCGGCGCCGACGGCCGTGCGGACCTGGGCGGCGTAGTCGCCGGGGAGCTGGTCGATCGCGTTCCAGTCGCTGATGACGAACCCGTCGAAGCCGAGCCTGCCCTTGAGCACGCCGTTTATCATGTCGGCGCGGGCGTGCATCTTCACCGGTCCCCGGCCGTCGCCGGCGATGTCGAGCGAGGAGTACGAGGGCATGACCGTGCCGACGCCCCGGTCCACGGCGTCCGCGTACGGCGAGAGGTGGACGGCCTCGAGTTCCTGGCGGGTGACCTCGGTGACGCCCTGGTCGATGGTGTAGTCGCCGGTGGTGGAGGAGCCGTAGGTGGTGCCGCCGTCGCCGACGTAGTGCTTGGCGGTGGCCAGGACCTTGTCGGAGCGGCCGAGGTCGCGGCCGTCGGCGCGGCCCTGGAGGCCCTGGATCACCGTCTCCAGGGACTTCACCAGTGCGGGGTCCTCGCCGAAGGACTCGTAGGTGCGGCCCCAGCGTTCGTCGCGGGCGACGCACAGGCAGGGCGCGAAGGTCCAGGGGACGCCGGTGGCGCGGGTCTCGGCGGCGGTGACGGCGCCGGTGCGCCCGACGAGCGCCGGGTCGCGGGTGGCGCCGAGTCCGATGTTGTGCGGCAGGACGGTGGCGCCGGCCAGGTTGTTGTGGCCGTGCACCGCGTCGACGCCGTAGATCAGCGGAATCTGGAAGCGGGTGGCCTGCGCCCGCAGTTGGAAGCCGTCGATCATCTCGGCCCAGGCTTCGGCCGTGTTGGGCGTCGGGGTGGAGCCGCCGCCGGAGAGCAGCGAGCCGAGGCCGTAGGCGGCGATGTCGCCGGGGGCGGTCATGGCGCCGCGCTCGGCCTGGGTCATCTGCCCGGCCTTCTCCCGGAGGGACATCCGGGAGAGCAGGTCGGCGACGCGCTTCTTCACCGGCAGGCGGGCGTCGAGGTAGGGCAGGCCGTGGGCGTCCACCACGACGACCGGGTGCTCGGCGGGGGGCTTGGCGCCGGTGACGGTGAGTTCCAGCGGGATGGTCTCGGCGGACTCGGCGGCCCGGTCCTCGCGGGTGGTGACCCGCACCGTGCGGGTGGCGCCGGAGGCGGTCCCGGCGGGGAAGGTGACCGTGCCGCTCACCGGCGTGTAGTCCGCGCCGGGCTCGGCGCTGCCGCCGGCGGTCCGGTAGGCGACCGTGACCGGCTCGGCCAGCGGGGCGGCGCCGGTGGTGGTGACGGTGAGGTCCACGGTCGCGGAGGCGCCCTCGGTCACCGGGTGGACGGCGGCGCCGGTGGTGACGGCGGCGCGCAGCGACTGGTCGGTGCGGCCGTACAGCTCGACGGCGTCCATGGCGAACTCGCCGCGGACGCCGGCGGGCAGCGTGACGGCGTAGCCCCACATGCCGGTGAGGCCGAGGAGGTGGTCGATGCCGCCGACGGGCTGGTAGTCCGTGCGATAGGTGAAGTCGGCGAAGGGGAGTTCGATCTGTTTCCAGCCAGTGAAGTCATCGGTGAAGGAGGTCGTCCACAGTTCCGACGCCTCGCCGCCGCTGCCGCCGTCCTTGATCTCGAAATCGACGCGCTTGCCGCTGCCGTGGCCCTCCCACCAGAAGCGGACGCCCCGGTGGGCGGACCAGTCGCGGGCCGGCCGCGCGGTGCCGAAGTCGTGGGTGAAGCCGCCGTAGCCGCTGATGTCGTAGGTGCCGGCCAGGACCTTGCCGCCCTCGGGGGCGTCCGCGCGCTCGGCCAGTCGCAGGCCGGGCGGGTCGTCACGGCCGCCGCCCCAGGTGAAGATGCCCTCGGCAGGGGGTGCGGCGAAGGGCACCTCGCCCTCGAAGCGGTCGACGGGGACCGGGGCGGGGTCGTCCGCCGCGGCGGCGCCGGCCGCGGTCAGCGGGAGGAGCCCGGTGAGGAGGGCGGCACAGGCGAGCAGGGCGGTTCTTCGCATGAAAGGTCCCTAGACTCTCGGCAGCGAACTCACGGCTTAGATCACGGCGTGAGTTAACTGGCGGCGCCCCCGGCCGTCAAGACTTCACGCCATAACCGGTACACGGCCGGATTCACCCGGTCTTCTTTTCGGGAAGTGAACGCGGACCCTCTTGACGCGTACACGAAGACGTCCTTTACTCACGGCTCGCACGCCCCTGTCCCCCACACCTCGAAGGGCGGCGCTCCATGAGGAGAACCCTGCGGCTGCGGCTGGCCGCGACGCTCACCACCGCGGCGTTCACCGCCGTGTCCCCGGCCCCGGCCGAGGCCGCCGGCGAGCCGGTCACGGTCTGGCTGACCACCACCGACGACAGCGGCGGACGCCATGTCACGCGCGGCCTGGAGCAGCAGGCCCCGTTCGCCTTCCAGGCCGGCACCGGCGGCGGCGGGGAGAACATCACCGTCGACGAGGACACCCGCTACCAGACCTTCACCGGCGGCGGCGCCTCCTTCACCGACACCGCCGCCTGGCTGATGGACGGCAGCGGCGCGCTCGGCCAGAGCGCCCGGGACGCGGCCATGCGCAAGCTGTTCTCGCCGACCGAGGGCATCGGGCTGTCCTTCCTGCGCAACCCGATGGGCGCCTCCGACCTGGCCCGCTTCGGCTACACCTACGACGACGTGCCGGCCGGGCAGACCGACC
Organism: Streptomyces sp. NPDC000134; assembly: GCF_042899225.1. Classification (NCBI taxonomy): domain Bacteria; kingdom Bacillati; phylum Actinomycetota; class Actinomycetes; order Kitasatosporales; family Streptomycetaceae; genus Streptomyces; species Streptomyces sp. NPDC000134. Next base: position 96,043 of record NZ_JBIAZN010000013.1, on the reverse strand, counting down.
CCGACCTCTCGGAGTTCACCCTCGCCCACGACCTCCAGGACGTCGTGCCGCTGACCCGGCAGGCGCTCCAGCTCAACCCGGCCCTGACGGTGATGGCCTCGCCGTGGACCGCGCCCGCCTGGATGAAGGACAGCGGGCGGCTCGACGGCGGCTGGCTGAAGGCGGAGTACTACGGCACCTACGCCGACTACTTCGTGAAGTACCTCCAGGGCTACCGCGCCCAGGGCATCCCGGTCTCCTACGTCACCGCGCAGAACGAGCCGACCTGCTGCTCGGGCTATCCGTCGATGAGCTGGAACGCCTCGGGGCTGGCCTACTTCACCAAGAACGAGCTGCTGCCCAGGCTCCGGTCGGCCGGCCTGGCCACGAAGGTGCTGGCGCACGACTGGAACTGGGACACCTACGACGCCTACGCCGCCCCGACCGTGGACGACCCCGCGGTGCGCGCCCACCCCAACTTCGGCGGCATCGCCTGGCACGGCTACGGCGGTGACGTGGCCGAGCAGACGGCGGTGCACGACCGGTACCCGCAACTGGACGCCTTCGGCACCGAGCACTCGGGCGGCACCTGGATCGCCGACCAGCAGCGCGAGGACATGATGAACATCATCGACTACACCCGGAACTGGGCGAAGTCGGTGACCAAGTGGTCCCTGGCGGTGGACCAGAACCGGGGCCCGCACAACGGCGGCTGCGGCACCTGCGACGGGCTGATCACCGTGCACAACGGCGACTCCAGGCACGGACAGGTCGACTACACCGTCGAGTACTACACGATGGGCCATCTGACGAAGTTCGTCCGGCCGGGCGCCCAGCGCATCGCCTCCACCGCCTCCTCGGCCGTGCCGAACGTGGCCTGGCGCAACCCCGACGGCTCCAAGGCGCTGATCGCGTACAACGGGGCGTCCGCCGCGCGGACGGTCACCGTCGACTGGGGCGGGCAGCACGCCACCTACACGCTGCCCGGCCGGACGTCGGCCACCTTCACCTGGTCGGGCTCCCCGTCCGGCGGCGGGGCCCGCACCGGCGCGTTCACCGGCCTGGCCGGCAAGTGCCTGGACGTGGCGGGCGGCGCGAGCGCCGACGGCACCGCCGTCCAGCTCTACGACTGCAACGGCTCGGCGGCCCAGTCCTGGACCGTCGCGGCGGACGGTACGGTGCGGGCGCTCGGCAAGTGCCTGGACGTGACGTCCGGGTCCACCGCCGACGGGGCGAAGGTCCAGTTGTACACCTGCAACGGCACCGGGGCGCAGGCGTGGTCGTACAACGCCGCCACCGGCGACGTGGTGAACCTCGCCGCGGACAAGTGCCTGGACGTCACCGACAACTCCTCCGCCAACGGCGCCCGCGCGCAGATCTGGTCCTGTACGGGCGCCGCCAACCAGAAGTGGAGGCTGGGTCAGCTCACTCGGCGGGGGTGACCCCGGCCCGCAGCAGGCCGTAGGTGTAGGCGTCCTCCAGGGCCTGCCAGGAGGCGGCGATCACGTTCTCGGCGACACCCACCGTCGACCACTCCCCCGAGCCGTCGGAGGTGGAGATCAGGACGCGGGTGGTGGAGCTGGTGCCGTGCTTGCCCTCCAGGATGCGGACCTTGTAGTCGACCAGGTCGAGCTTGGCGAGCTGCGGGTAGATCTGCTCCAGACCGACGCGCAGGGCCCGGTCGAGCGCGTTGACCGGGCCGTTGCCCTCGGCGGTGGCGACGATGCGCTCGCCCTTGGCCCAGAGCTTGACGGTGGCCTCGTTGGCGTGGGTGCCGTCGGGGCGGTCCTCGACGATGGCCCGCCAGGACTCCACGGTGAAGTACGTCAGCGGGCCGCCCTCGGCCTCGGTGCGCAGCAGCAGTTCGAAGGAGGCGTCGGCGGCCTCGTAGGTGTAGCCCTTGAGTTCGCGTTCCTTGACCCGCTCCACCACCCGGCCGACCAGTTCGCGGTCGCCGCCGAGGTCGATGCCGAGTTCCTTGCCCTTCAGCTCGATGGAGGCGCGGCCGGCCATGTCGGAGACCAGCATCCGCATGGTGTTGCCGACGCGCTCGGGGTCGATGTGCTGGTACAGGTCGGGGTCGACCTTGATGGCGGAGGCGTGCAGCCCGGCCTTGTGCGCGAAGGCGGAGACGCCGACGTAGGGCTGGTGGGTGGAGGGGGTGAGGTTGACGACCTCGGCGATGGCGTGCGAGATCCGCGTCATCTCGCTGAGCCGGCCCTCGGGCAGGACCGTCTTGCCGTACTTCAGTTCCAGGGCGGCGACGACCGGGAAGAGGTTGGCGTTGCCGACCCGCTCGCCGTAGCCGTTGGCCGTGCACTGCACGTGGGTGGCGCCCGCGTCGACGGCGGCGAGGGTGTTGGCGACCGCGCAGCCGGTGTCGTCCTGGGCGTGGATGCCGAGCCGGGCGCCGGTGTCGGCGAGCACGGTGGCGACCACGGCCTGGATCTGCGCGGGGAGCATGCCGCCGTTGGTGTCGCACAGCACCACCACGTCGGCGCCGGCCTCGGCGGCGGCGCGGACGACGGCCTTGGCGTACTCGGGGTTGGCGCGGTAGCCGTCGAAGAAGTGCTCGCAGTCGACGAACACCCGGCGGCCCTGGGCACGCAGGTGGGAGACGGTGTCGCGGACCATCTCCAGGTTTTCGTCGAGGGTGGTGCGCAGGGCCAGCTCGACGTGCCGGTCGTGGGACTTGGCGACCAGCGTGATCACCTCGGCTCCGGAGTCGAGGAGTGCCCTGACCTGCGGGTCCTCGGCGGCCTTGGCGCCGGCGCGGCGGGTGGCGCCGAAGGCGACCAGTTGGGCGTGCTTGAAGTCGATCTCGTCCCGGGCGCGGGCGAAGAACTCGGTGTCCCGCGGGTTGGCGCCGGGCCAGCCGCCCTCGATGAAGCCCACGCCGAAGTCGTCCAGGTGCCGTGCGATGGCCAGCTTGTCCGCGACGGTGAGGCTGATGCCCTCGCGCTGCGCGCCGTCGCGCAGGGTGGTGTCGAAGACGTGGAAGGAATCGTCGAGCTCGCTGGGTGCGGTCATGATCTTCAAGGCTCCTGTAGGGATCTCGGTCTACCGGAATGACCGGCTCCACCGTCCTCCTATGATCCCTCGCGCTCCGTCCCCGGCTTGCGGTGGGCCGGGAAAACGAAAAACCCCTCGCGGGTGCGAGAGGTCTGCGCGCGGGTCGAGGACGACGGTGTCCGCCCGTACCTGGTCGTACGTGGCGGTCACTGCGGACCGGCGCGCCTGCTGCCAATAATCATGGCGAACGAGAGCACGTCGGCAGTCAACCACAGTTACCCGCGCTGTCCAGGGCCTGTCTCACGATGCGGTCGGCCGCTGGGTCAGGTGTTCGTCCAGGAACTCCCGTACGTGGGTCAGGACGTGCCGCCGGCCGGTGCCGCGCAGGCCGATCGCCACATGGATGGCGAAGCCGTCGAGGAGGGCGCGCAGCCTGGTGGCGAACCGGTCGGGGTCGACGGCGCGGAACTCCCCGCGCGAGACGCCCTCGGCCAGCAGGGCGGTCAGGTCGCGGTGCCAGGCGCCCTCGATGGCGGCCTGCCGGTCGCGGGCGTCGTCGGGGGCGTTCTGCGACCGGTTCCACACCTCCAGCCAGAGCGTCCAGTGCGGGTCGCGGTGGCCGTCGGGGACGTACAGCTCCACATACGCGTCGAGGCGCTCGCGGACGGCGCCGGGCCGGGTGAGGAGCCGGCCGCGCTCGGCGCCGAGGCGGCCCTCGCTCCACTCCAGGGTCTGCAGCAGCAATTCGTCCTTGGTGCGGAAGTAGTACAGGAGGTGGCCGCTGCTCATGCCGACCTCGCGGCCGAGCGCGGCCATGGTGAGCCGCTCCAGTCCGCGTTCGGCGATCATCGCCATGGCGGCCGCGAGAAGGTCCTCCCGCGGCGGTGCCTGCCTGCGCCCACCACCGGCCATCGACTGCTCCCGGCTGCTAGATCTTCGGCTGCTGCTGCGTGATGCAGTGGATGCCGCCGCCGCCCGCGAAGATCGTACGCGCGTCGACCGGGGTGACCGCGCGCCCCGGGTACAGGCGGCGGAAGACCTCGGCCGCGAGGTCGTCGCGGGGGTCGTCGAAGGCGCACAGGACCACGCCGCCGTTGCAGACGTAGTGGTTGATGTAGGAGTAGTCGGCCCAGTGCCCGTCGGTCTCCAGGACGGTGGGCGCGGCGACCTCGACCACCTCCAGGCGGCGGCCCCGGGCGTCGGTGGCGGACCTGAGGACGCCGATGGCCTCGCGGGTGACCTCGTGGTCGGGGTGGGCCGGGTCGGGCTGGTGGTGGGCGACGACCACGCCGGGGCCCGCGAAGGCGGCGACGATGTCGACGTGGCCGAGGGTGCCGTACCCGTGCGGCGGGTAGTCGGCGGTCAGTCCGCGCGGCAGCCAGATCGCCTTGCGGGTGCCGAGGTGGGCGTGGATCTCGGCCTCGACCCGGGCCTTGGTCCAGCCCGGGTTGCGCTCGGGGCCGAGCTGCACGGTCTCGGTGAGCAGGACGGTGCCCTCGCCGTCGACGTGGATGCCGCCGCCCTCGTTGACCAGCTCCGAGGCGTACGTACGGGCCCCGGCGAGGCCGGCGACCTCGCGGGCGATCTCGGCGTCGTGCTCCCAGCGGGCCCACTCCTGCGCGCCCCAGCCGTTGAACGTCCAGTCCACGGCGGCCAGCTCGGTGCCGTCGGTCAGGAAGGTGGGGCCGATGTCCCGCATCCAGGCGTCGTCCAGGTCCCGCTCGACGGTGTCGATCCCGTCGCCGAGCAGTTCCCGCGCCTCGCGCGACCGGCCCGGTCCGCACACCACCGTCACCGGTTCGAAGCGGCGCACCGCGCGGGCGACGGAGGCCCAGGCGCGGCGGGCGGCGGCCAGTTCGCCGGGGTCGTCGAAGGTGGGGTTGGGGCCGGGCCACGCCATCCAGGTGCGTTCGTGCGGGGCCCACTCGGGGGGCATGCGGAAGCCGTCGGCGGCGGGGGTCATGGCGGGCACCTTCACAGGAAGTAGAGACGGTTGAGGGAGACGGACTCGGCCGGTCCGCAGCGGACCGGTTCGCCGTCCAGGGTGACCAGTCCGGTGCGCTGGTCCACGTCGACCGCGCCGGTACGGGAGTTGCGCAGCAGGTCGGCCGGGCCGATGCCCCGGGTGCCGCGCACCGCGACCCGGCGCCGGCGGGTCGGCATCCGGTCCCGGCCCTGGTCGAGGGCGGCCCGTGCCACGAAGGCCACCGATATCTCGGCCGGGGTCGCGCCGTGGGCGCCGAACTGCGGGCCGAGCACGAGGGGTTCGCAGGTGTCGGTGGCCGCGTTGGGGTCGCCGGTGACGCCGTACGCGGGGAAGCCGGACTTGAGGACGAGCTGCGGTTTGGCGCCGAAGTACTCGGGCCGCCACAGCACGATGTCGGCGAGCTTGCCGACCTCGATCGAGCCGACCTCGTGGGCGAGGCCGTGGGCGATGGCCGGGTTGATGGTGAGCTTGGCGATGTAGCGCAGCACGCGCTCGTTGTCGTGGTCCTCGGGGGCGCCGAACCGGTCCTTCATCTTCCCGGCCAGCGCGAAGGTGCGGCGGACGGTCTCGCCGGCCCGGCCCATGCCCTGCGCGTCGGAGGAGGTGATGCCGATCGCGCCCAGGTCGTGCAGCACGTCCTCGGCGCCCATCGTGGAGGCGCGGATGCGGTCGCGGGCCATCGCGGCGTCGCCGGGCAGGTCCGGTTTGAGGTCGTGGACGGAGACGATCATGCCGTAGTGCTCGGCGACGGCGTCCCGGCCGAAGGGCAGGGTGGGGTTGGTGGAGGAGCCGATGACGTTGGCCACCCCGGCCATCTTCAGCACGTTCGGGACGTGTCCGCCGCCGCAGCCCTCGATGTGGAAGGCGTGGATGGTGCGGCCCTCCAGCACCCGGAGGGTGTCCTCCACGGAGAGGCACTCGTTGAGGCCGTCGCTGTGCAGGGCGACCTGGACGTCGTGTTCCTCGGCGACGCGCAGCGCGGTGTCCAGGGCCCGGGTGTGGGCGCCCATGTCCTCGTGCACCTTGAACCCGGACGCGCCGCCCTCGGCGAGCGCCTCGATCAGCGGGGCCGGGTCCGAGGACGAGCCCCGGCCGAGGAAGCCGATGTTGACCGGCCAGGCGTCGAACGCGTCGAAGGCGTGCCTGAGCGCCCAGGGCGAGTTGACCCCGACGCCCCACACCGGCCCGAACTCCTGCCCGATGACGGTCGTCACGCCGGAGGCCAGGGACGCCTCCATGATCCGCGGGGACAGCAGATGGACGTGGGTGTCGACGGCCCCGGCGGTGGCGATGAGGCCCTCGCCGGAGACGATGGACGTGCCGGTGCCGACCACCACGTCGACGCCGTCGAGGGTGTCGGGGTTCCCGGCCCGGCCGATGGCGTGGATGCGGCCCTCGCGGATGCCGATGGACACCTTGCGCACGCCGAGCACCGCGTCGATCACCACGACGTTGCTGATCACCACGTCGCAGGTGTCGCGGACGGCGGCGGCCTTCAGGTGCAGTCCGTCGCGGGCGGTCTTGCCGAACCCGGCCAGGAACTCGTCGCCGTACCGCTGGGAGTCGGACTCGACGCGGATCACCAGCCCCGAGTCGCCCAGGCGGAGGCGGTCGCCGGCCCGGGGGCCGTGGGTGGCGGCGTACTCCCGGGGGGTCAGGTGCCGGGTCTCGGCGGGGTGTCCGCCGGGGCGGCTCATCGGCCGGCCTCCGCGCCCCGCACGCCCAGATAGCCGCAGGCGGCGGCCCGGCGCAGGGCCTCGTCCCGGGCGCCCGGCGCGTCCAGCGGCCCGTCGACCAGGCCGGCGAAGCCGATCGCGATCCGCTCGCCGCCGATCGCCACCAGCCCGACCTCGGTGCTCTCGCCGGGGCCGAAGCGCACCGAGGAACCGGCGGGGACGGCCAGGCGCATCCCGTAGGCGCGCTCGCGGTCGAAGTCGAGGCGCGGGTTGGCCTCGAAGAAGTGGAAGTGGGAGGTGACCGATACGGGCACGGTCGCGGTGTTGGTGACCGGCAGCCGGACCGCCGCCGCGGGCTCGGGGTGGGCCGGGCCCGGCAGCAGGGCGCCCGGCGCCCGCTCGCCCAGCCCTCCCCCCGCCTCACCGGGGGACCCCCGGCCGATCGGGTCGGTGACGACCGCGAGCCGGGACCCGTCGTCGAAGACCGCCTCCACGTGCACCTCGGTGACCACGTCCGGCACGCCGGGCAGCACGTCGTCGGGGCCGAGCACCGAGCGGGCGCGCTCGATCGCCTCGGCGAGCCGGGCGCCGTCGCGGGCCGCCTCGCAGACCGTGTCGGCGATCAGCGCGGTCGCCTCCGGCACATTGAGCCGGACGCCGCGCGCCCGGCGGGTCCGGGCGAGTTCGGCGGCCGAGAACAGCAGCAGCCGGTCGCGTTCCGTGGGGGTCAGACGCACGACGGGACACCTCCTTCGTTAGAGCAGCACTCTAAACGGAGGATACGTGTAGGCCAATATCTCCCTTCGGAGAGGTCGAGCGGCGCTCCAAAAAGGCGTCGGGCCGCCCGGACGAGTCGTCCGGGCGGCCCGACGGTGCGTGGCTCAGGCCGGCGCCCCGGGAACCGCGGCTCAGGCCAGCGTGCGCATCCAGCCGTGGGTGTCCTCGGCGGTGCCGCGCTGGATGTCGAGCAGCGCGCGGCGCAGCCTCATGGTGACCTCGCCGGGCTCGCCGCCGCCCTGCTGCCACTCGCCGCCGGCCCGCTTGACGGTGCCGACCGGGGTGATCACGGCGGCGGTGCCGCAGGCGAAGACCTCGGTGAGGGTGCCGTTCTCCGCGTCGCGCTGCCACTGGTCGACCGAGATCCGGCCCTCCTCGGCCCGGTACCCGAGGTCACGGGCGACGGTGAGCAGGGAGTCGCGGGTGACGCCCTCCAGGATGGACCCGGTCAGCGCGGGCGTCACGATCCGGTCGCCGTACACGAAGCACAGGTTCATGCCGCCCAGCTCCTCCACCCAGGTGCGCTCGATCGCGTCGAGGTAACAGACCTGGTCGCAGCCCTTGGCGGCGGCCTCGGCCTGGGCCAGCAGCGACGCGGCGTAGTTGCCGCCGGTCTTGGCGTCGCCCATGCCGCCGGGGACGGCGCGGACCCGGTCCTCGGAGACCCAGATGGAGACCGGCTTCACCCCGCCGGGGAAGTAGGCGCCGGCCGGGGAGGCGATGACCAGGAAGAGGTATTCGTTGGCGGGCTTCACGCCGAGCCCCACCTCGCTGGCGAACATGAAGGGGCGCAGGTAGAGGGACTCCTCGCCGCCGTGCGCCGGGACCCATGCCTGGTCCTGCCGGACCAGCGCGTCGCACGCCTCCAGGAAGGTCTCCACCGGCAGCTCCGGCATCCCCAGCCGCCGGGCGGACGCCTGGAAGCGCTCGGCGTTCTTCTCCGGGCGGAAGGTGGCGACGGACCCGTCGGGGCGCCGGTACGCCTTCAGCCCCTCGAAGATCTCCTGCGCGTAGTGCAGGACCATGGTGGCCGGGTCGAGGGAGAGCGGGGCGTACGGGACGAGCTGGCCGTCGTGCCAGCCGCGGCCCTCGGTCCACCTGATCGTCACCATGTGGTCGGTGAAGTGGCGGCCGAACCCGGGATTGGCCAGGATCGCCTCCCGCTCGGCGGTGGCGAGCGGGAGGGCGGACGGCTTGAGCTCGATCGTGGGCGTCGTCATGAGTGGGTGTCCTTCACCGGTTGTAGTGACGGGCCGCGCTCACGCCAGTACTGCCAGTGGCCAGTGCCAGGACGTCCGAGCATTCCCTCGTCCCGCGGCTCCGCGTCCGATTATCGCAAGGGGAGCACGCGGAAGAAATCGGCGTGAATGCGGCTCAGTGGAAGATGGTCGCACCCGGCGGGGACATGCGGAAGCCGCCGGGTGTGGTGACCCGGCGGCTGCGCAGCGGAACCGACGGATCAGCCGGCTACGCGTACGGCGAGGGCGTCGCCGATCTCGGAGGTGGAGCGGGCGGGCCCGCCGACGCGCTCGGCGAGGTCGGCGGCGACCGCCTCCTCGATCCGGGTCGCCTCGGCCTCGTGGCCGAGGTGGCGCAGCAGCAGGGCGACGGAGAGCACGGTGGCGCTGGGGTCCGCCTTGCCCTGGCCGGCGATGTCGGGCGCGGAACCGTGCACCGGCTCGAACATCGAGGGGTACTCGCCGGACGGGTTGATGTTCCCGCTTGCGGCGACGCCGATGCCGCCGGAGACGGCCGCGGCGAGGTCGGTGATGATGTCGCCGAAGAGGTTGTCGGTGACGATGACGTCGAACCGCTCGGGCTGGGTGACCAGGTAGATGGTGGCCGCGTCGACGTGCATGTACTCGGTGGTGACCTCGGGGTACTCCTCGGCCACCTTGTTGAAGACGTCGGTCCACAGGTGGCCCGCGAAGGTCAGCACGTTGTTCTTGTGGATCAGCGCGAGCTTCTTGCGGGGGCGGGCCTGGGCGCGGGCGAAGGCGTCGCGGACCACGCGCTCGACACCGAAGGCGGTGTTGACGGAGACCTCGGTGGCGACCTCGTGCGGCGTGCCCTTGCGGATCGTGCCGCCGTTGCCGGTGTACGGGCCCTCGGTGCCCTCGCGGACCACGACGAAGTCGATGACCGGCTCGCCCTTCAGCGGCGTGGCCACGCCGGGCAGCAGCTTGCTGGGCCGCAGGTTGACGTGGTGGTCGAAGGCGAAGCGGAGCTTGAGCAGGAAGCCGCGCTCCAGGACGCCGGAGGGCACCGACGGGTCGCCGATGGCGCCGAGCAGGATGGCGTCGTGCCGCTTGAGGGCGTCGAGGTCGGCGTCGGTGAGGGTCTCACCGGTCGCGTGGTAGCGCCGGGCGCCGAAGTCGTACTCCTCGGTCTCCAGCTTCACATCCTGCGGGAGGACGGCGGAGAGGACCTTCAGGCCTTCGGCCACGACCTCCTGGCCGATGCCGTCGCCGGGAATGACTGCGAGATCGATGCTGCGAGACATGCCCGGCACCCTACTCCCCGTCCCATGGAATGACACACGCCGTCCGCCATGCGGACTGCACGTGCCTGTCGGCGGGTGCGCGTCCGGGCCGGGCCGCGCCCCGCGACGCGCGCCCGGCGCATCCGGACTGAGGCGGGTGCGCCGTGCGCGCCGGCGCTCGGCGGGGCGCGTCCGGCCGGGAGCGGTTGCGGCTCAGTGGCCGGTGGCGCCGCCGTTGTCCCGGCGGTCCAGGGCGCGCTGGAGGGCGGCGGCGGCGTTCTTGCGGTCGGCGTCGCTGGTACGGGAGAGGTGACGGACGCGGCGGCGGTCGGTCGTCTCGGCCATGGGGAATCGACTCCTTCGGCACACGGGAGCTCGGAAGCGGAATGCGAGACGCCGGAATGGGCGGGGAGCGACAGGCCGCAGGGGTCACCTGCGCGGGCCGGGCTCACCACGCCGTTCGCTGGATGCTGCGAGACGTTCGGCTCCTACAAAGCTAAGCCAGGAGCGCGCCCGTGTCTCCACAATTACTCGGACTTCCTACTATCTGAGACGGCGACCCCGGTCACACCCCTCCGACCTGCGAGAACCGGGAAAAGGCGGACGGGCCAGGTCGGGGGGAGACCTGGCCCGTCCGGTTCGGGGTGGGCGTCAGCCCATGTGCGGGTAGCCGTACTCGGTCGGCGGGACCAGCGTCTCCTTGATGGCGCGGGTCAGGGTCCAGCGCATCAGGTTCTGCGGGGCGCCGGCCTTGTCGTTGGTGCCGGAGGCCCGGCCGCCGCCGAAGGGCTGCTGGCCGACGACGGCACCGGTGGACTTGTCGTTGATGTAGAAGTTGCCGGCCGCGTAGCGCAGCTTCTCCATCGTGTACGCCGCCGCCGCGCGGTCGTTCGCGATGACCGACCCGGTGAGCGCGTAGTCCGACACGGACTCCATCTGGGTCAGCATCTCGTCGTACTTGTCGTCCTGGTAGACGTGCACGGCGAGGATCGGGCCGAAGTACTCGGTGGTGAAGACCTCGTTCTCCGGGTCGGTGCACTCGATGACGGTCGGGCGGACGAAGTAGCCGACCGAGTCGTCGTAGGAGCCGCCGGCCACGACCGTGCAGGCCGGGTCGGCCGCGGCGCGGTCGATGGCGGCCTTGTTCTTGGCGAAGGCGCGCTCGTCGATCACGGCGCCGATGAAGTTCGACAGGTCGGTGACGTCACCCATGGCGATGCCGTCGATCTCGGCCGCGAACTCCTCCTTGAAGCCGTCGTTCCAGATGGACGCCGGGATGTACGCGCGGGAGGTCGCCGAGCACTTCTGGCCCTGGTACTCGAAGGCACCGCGGGTCAGCGCCGTCTTGAGCACCGCGCGGTCGGCCGACGGGTGGGCGACCAGGAAGTCCTTGCCGCCGGTCTCGCCGACCAGGCGCGGGTAGGTGCGGTACTTCTCGATGTTGTTGCCGACCGTCTTCCACAGGTGCTGGAAGGTCTTGGTCGAGCCGGTGAAGTGGATGCCGGCCAGGTCGCGGTGGGTCAGGGCGACCTCGGAGACCTCCAGGCCGTCGCCGGTGACGAGGTTGATGACGCCCTTGGGCAGCCCCGCCTCCTCCAGCAGCTCCATCATCAGCACGGCGGCGTGGGTCTGGGTCGGGGACGGCTTCCAGACCACGACGTTGCCCATCAGGGCCGGGGCGGTGGGCAGGTTGGCGGCGATGGCCGTGAAGTTGAACGGCGTGATCGCGTAGACGAAGCCCTCCAGCGGACGGTGGTCCAGCCGGTTCCAGACGCCCGGGGCGTTGGCCGGGGGCTGCTCGGCGAGGATCTGCCGGGCGTAGGAGACGTTGAACCGCCAGAAGTCGACCAGCTCGCAGGGGGTGTCGATCTCGGCCTGCTGGGCGGTCTTGGACTGGCCGAGCATGGTGGAGGCGACCAGCGTCTCGCGCCAGGGGCCGGACAGCAGCTCGGCGGCGCGCAGGATGATCGCCGCGCGGTCGTCGAAGGACATCGCGCGCCAGGCGGGGGCCGCGGCGAGGGCGGCGTCGATGGCGTCCCGGGCGTCCTGCCGGGTGGCGTTGGCGTACGTGCCCAGGCGGGCCTTGTGGTTGTGCGGCTGCACGACGTCGAAGCGCTCACCGCCGCCCATCCGCTTCTCGCCGCCGATGGTGCAGGGCAGATCGACGGGGTTCTCGGCGAGGTGCCGGAGCTTCTCCTCCAGGCGCGTGCGCTCCGGGGAACCGGGGGCGTAGCCGTGCACCGGCTCGTTGACGGGGGTGGGGACCTGGGTCACAGCGTCCATGGGTTCCGTAACTCCTTGATGTGAGCGGTGTAGCGAGCGGGCGGCTCAGCCCTTGGTGACCATCGAGCGCGCGCTGTGCTGTCCCGGGGGACGACCCCCGGACCCCCGGCAGTAGCCGCGGCACAGCTCGGCCGGATCAGCCATGGCCGATCACACTCCGCGCGAAGAACCGGAGGTTGGCCGGCTTCTCCGCCAGACGGCGCATGAAGTAGCCGTACCAGTCGGTGCCGTAGGCGGTGTAGACGCGCATGCGGTGGCCCTCCGCGGCCAGCCGCAGGTGCTCCTCGCCGCGGATGCCGTACAGCATCTGGAACTCGTACTCGTCGAGCTTGCGTCCGGCGCGGTGGGCGAGGTCCTGGGCGATGCTGATCAGGCGCGGGTCGTGCGACCCGATCATCGGGTAGCCGTCGCCCTCCATCAGCGTCTTCAGGATGCGGACGTACGCCTTGTCGATCTCGTGCTTCTGCTGGTACGCGACTTCGGCGGGCTCCTTGTAGGCGCCCTTCACCAACCGTACTCGGCTGCCGGCGGCGGCGAGGCGGCGCGCGTCGGCCTCGGTGCGGAACAGGTACGCCTGGATCACGCAGCCGGTCCCCGGGAAGTCCTTCCGCAGTTCCTCGTGGATGGCGAACATCGAGTCGAGGGTGGTGTGGTCCTCGGCGTCCAGGGTGACCGTGGTGCCGATGGCGGCGGCGGCCTCGACGACCGGGCGGACGTTCTTCAGGGCCAGTTCGTGGCCGCCGTCCAGCGCCTGGCCGAACATCGACAGCTTCACGGACATCTCCGCCCGTGTGCCGAGGTCGAGGGGCCGCAGCCGGTCGATCAGCTCCAGGTAGGCGTCGCGGGCGGCCCCGGCCTGCTCGGGGGTGGTGATGTCCTCGCCGACGACGTCCATCGTCAGCTCCAGGCCCCGGTCGGTGAGATCGCGGACGATGGGGACGATCTCGTCGACGTTCTCACCGGGGATGAAGCGGTCCACGACCTGCTTGGTCACGGGAGCCGCCGAGACCAGACGTCGCATCCGGTCGCTGCGCGACGCGGCGAGAATCACGGGACCCAGCACGGGGCACCTCCACTTGCAAAAAACCAGGCTCTGCCACCGTGAAACCTAGGGACTGCTCCGATCCTCGGCCATCGACACCTGTCACGCATCCGTGCCGCGGATCTCAGACAGATGTATGAAGACCGGCGGACCGTGCGCGAGAATGTCCGGGTGACGTCGGATTTCAGGGGTGACTACCAGGAGCTGGTCGACGAGATCTCGGAGCTGCTGGGCGCCCCCGCGACCCTGGAGAACCGCGACTTCGAGCTGATCGCCTTCGGCGCGTACGACAGCGAGGGCGACCTCGATCCGTCGGCGCTGGACCCGGTCCGGGCCCGCTCGATCCTGACCCGGCGCTCCACACCGGCGGTCCGCGCCTGGTTCGAGGGCTTCGGCATCACCCGGGCGACCGGCCCGGTCCGCATCCCGCCCACCCCGGAGGCGGGCGTCCACCGGGGCCGGATCTGCCTGCCGGTACGGCACCGGGGGGTCGTCCTCGGCTATGTCTGGCTGCTCGACACCGACCCCGGCCCCACCGGGCGGCAGCTCGCGGCGGCCATGGACGTCAGCGGCAGGATCGGCGCCCTGCTGGCCGACGAGGCCCAGCACGGCGCCGACCTCAGCCGCGAGCTGCGGGCCGTGCTGACCGCCGGGGACACCTGGCAGCGGGACCTGGCCGTCAGCGAACTGCGCGGCGCCCTCGGCCCCCGCGCCGACGTCCCGCACACCCTGGTCTGCGTCGCCCCCTGGCCCTCCGCCGACCCCGACGACGCGCCGTCGGTCCGCGCGGTGCAGGGGGCGACGGCGCTGTGCACGGTGCCCTGGGGCCCCGCGGCCCACGCCCTGGCCCTGCTGATCCGCCTGCGCTCCACGGACACCCCGGCCCCCGCGCTCACGGCGGCGTCCCGGCTGCTGGAACGGGCGGCCGGCCTCACCGGCACGACGGGCGGCACCCCCGCGGCCGGGCCCACCCCCGCGGCCGGGCCGTCCACCACCGCGACCGGGCCGTCCACCACCGCGGCCGGGACCGCCGCCGGGATCGCCTCCGCGCGGACCGGGCTGGTGGAGCTGGGGGCGGCCTGGCGGGAGGCGTCCGCCGCGGCGCGGGCGGCGCTCGCGGAGACCCGGTTCGGCCCGGTGGCCCAGTGGGCGTCGATCGGCCCGTACCGGCTGCTGACCGCGCTGCCCCCGGAGGCCGCGGAGGCCGCGCACGACCCCGCCGTACGGTCCCTGCTCTCCCCCGCCCACCGCGACCTGGCCCGCACCGCCGAGGTCTACCTCGACCACGCCGGCCAGGCGGGCCGCACGGCGGCGGCCCTCGGTGTCCACCGCCAGACCCTGTACTACCGCCTCGCCCGCGTCGAACAGCTCACCGGCCTCGACCTGGACGACGGCGAGGACCGCCTCCTGCTCCACATGGCCCTCAAGGCGCACCGCCTGCGGCCCCGGCCCCCCGGATCACCCGCCGCAGCCCCTCGGTGAGCTGGGCCGCCTCCGGAGCCGTCTTCGCGTCGAAGGTCCACTGGGCCATCAGCCCCATCATCAGGGTCGTGTAGAAGACGCCGAGCGTGTCCACGGCCTCCTCGGTGACCTCCTCCTCGGGCATGCCCGTGAACATCGCGACGAAGCCGCGCGACCCCTCCCGCTGGGCGGCGGCCAAGTGGTCGCGGACCTCGGGCAGCCGGTCGCCCATGGCCACGATCTCCATGCTCAGCCGCCACATCGACCCCGGGTCCCGCATGGTGCCGATGATCCTCGACCACACCGAGGCGAACCGCTCCAGCGAACCGGGCTCGCCCTCGATCCCGCCGTCGAACGACTCGGACATGTTCTCCACCATGGCCACGTACGCCTGCGCGAGCAGCGCGTCCTTCGAACCGTAGTGGTAGCCGATGGACGCCAGGTTGGTCCCCGACTCCTTGACGATGTCGCGGGCCGTCGTACGCACGAACCCCTTGGCGAGCAGGCAGCGCTTGGCGCCTTCGAGCAGATCCTCACGGTGTCCCATGGGCTCAGCGTACCCGGGCCGTGTACGAGCGTCTTATACGTCCGTTCTATACATGCGTTCTAGACAGACGTATAAGACGGCCGTACAGTCCCTCGCATGACAACACACCCGCCCCGTGCCGGGCGCCGTGAGTGGACGGCGCTGGCCGTGCTGATGCTTCCGCTGCTGCTGGTCTCCATGGACGTCTCGGTCCTGTACTTCGCGATCCCGGCGATCGGCGCCGACCTGGAGCCGACCGGCACCCAGCAGTTGTGGATCTTCGACATCTACGGCTTCGTCCTGGCCGGACTGCTGATGACGATGGGCGCGCTCGGCGACCGGATCGGCCGCCGCAGGCTGCTGCTGTGCGGCGCCGCCGCCTTCGGCGCGGCCTCCCTGGCCGCCGCGTACGCGGACAGCGCCGGGACCCTCATCGCCGCCCGCGCGATGCTCGGCGTCGGCGGCGCGACCCTGATGCCCTCGACGATGGCCCTGGTCCGCACGGTGTTCACCGACCCCGCCCAGCGCGCACGGGCCATCGGCGTGTGGTCCGGCGTGATGACCGCGGGCATCGCGCTCGGCTCGGTGCTGAGCGGCGTCCTGGTGGAGTACTTCTGGTGGGGTTCGGTCTTCCTGGTCAACCTGCCCGCGATGGTCCTGCTGCTGGTCCTCGGCCCGGTGCTGCTGCCGGAGTCGAGAAGTCCGGCAACCGGCCGCTTCGACCTGCCGAGCGTGCCGCTGTCGATGGCGGCGGTCCTGCCCGTGGTCTACGGCCTGAAGGAGATCCCGTCGCAGGGCTGGCACGTCCGGTACGTGCTGGCGGTGACCGTCGGCCTGCTGTTCGCGGCGCTGTTCGCGCACCGCCAGCGCACCGCCGCCCACCCGCTGATCCCGCCGGCGCTGTTCCGCGGCCGCGGCTTCACCCCGGCCGTCGTCCTCAACCTGGTGTCGGCCTTCGGACTGATGGGCTCCACCTACTTCACCACCCAGTACCTCCAGTCCGTCCTGGACAAGAGCGCGCTGGAGGCCGCCCTGTGGGCGCTGCTGCCGTCGGTGCTGATCGGCTTCGCCGCCCCGCTCGCCATGCGACTGGTCCACCGGGGCGTGCCGCGGGCGCACGTGGTGGCGGGCGGCTTCGCGGTCGCGGCGGGCGGTTACGCGCTGCTGACCGGCGCCGGCACCGACTCGCTGTGGCTGGTGCTGGCCGCGTGCGGGGTGATGGCGGGCGGCATCGTCGCGGTGATGTCCCAGCTCACCGATCTGGCGCTGGGTGCGGCCCCGGTGGAGCGGGCGGGCGCGGCGTCCTCGCTGATGGAGACCGGCACCGAGTTCGGCGGCGCGCTGAGCATGGCGGTGCTGGGCTCGGTCGGTACGGCCGTCTACCACCGCACGATGCCGGTGTCGGCGCCGGACGCGGCCCGGGAGACGCTGGGCGGCGCGCTGGCCGTCGCCCGGGAACTGCCGGGGTCCGCGGGCCGCGCCCTGGCGGCGGCGGCACGGGAGGCGTTCACCGACGGGATGCGGGGCGCGGCGGTCGCGGGGGCACTGGTGCTGCTGGCGGCGGCGGTCCCGGCGGCCCGGACGCTGCGCGGCGCGCGGGTACGGGAAACCGCCGGACGGGCTGAGGAGTTCAGCCCGTCCGGCGGTTGAGGACGAGGCCCGTTCAGGGCCGAAGCGGGGGCCCGGGGACGGCAGCCCCCGGACCGACGGTCACCTAGGTGAGGTTGACCGAGCGCGCCGACGTCGCGCCGATCTCCGCCGCGACCTCGGCCAGCACCCCGGGGGCCACCGTGTCGTCGACGGTCAGGACCGCGAGGGCCTCGCCGCCCACCGTGGCCCGCGCGACCTGCATGCCGCCGATGTTGATGCCCGCCTCGCCGAGGATGCGGCCGACGGTGCCGACGACACCGGGACGGTCCTCGTAGCGCAGCACCACCATGTGGTCGGCGAGCGCGAGGTCGACGTCGTACTCGCCGACGGCGACGATCTTCTGGACGTGCTTGGGGCCGGCCAGCGTGCCGGAGACCGCGACCTCCTCGCCGTCGGTGAGGGTGCCGCGCACCGTCACCACGTTGCGGTGCTCGGTCGACTCCGAGCTGGTGGTCAGCCGCACCTCGACGCCGCGCTCCTGGGCGAACAGCGGGGCGTTGACGTACGACACCGTCTCGTCGACGACGTCCTCGAAGACGCCCTTGAGTGCGGACAGCTCCAGCACCTTCACGTCGTGCTGGGTGATCTCGCCGTAGACCTCGACGTCGAGGCGGACGGCGACCTCGCCGGCGAGCGCGGTGAAGATCCGGCCGAGGCGCTCGGCCAGCGGCAGGCCGGGGCGGACGTCCTCGGCGATGACCCCGCCCTGCACGTTGACCGCGTCCGGGACCAGCTCGCCGGCGAGCGCGAGCCGCACCGACCGGGCGACGGCGATGCCGGCCTTCTCCTGGGCCTCGTCGGTGGAGGCGCCGAGGTGCGGGGTGGCGACGACCTGGTCGAACTCGAACAGCGGCGAGTCCGTGCACGGCTCCTTGGCGTACACGTCCAGCCCGGCGCCCGCGACGCGGCCCTCCTTCAGCGCCGAGTACAGCGCCTCCTCGTCGACGATGCCGCCGCGTGCGGCGTTGACGATGCGGACACTCGGCTTGACCTTGCGCAGCGCCTCGTCGCCGATCAGACCGAGGGTCTCGGGGGTCTTGGGCAGGTGGACGGTGATGAAGTCGGAGACCTCCAGCAGCTCGTCCAGCGTCAGGACCTTGACGCCCATCTGCGCGGCCCGCGCGGGCTGCACGTAGGGGTCGTAGGCGACGACCTTCATGCCGAAGGCGGACATGCGCTGGGCGACGAGGGCGCCGATCCGGCCGAGGCCGACGACACCGAGGGTCTTCTCGGCCAGCTCGACACCGGTGTACTTGCTCCGCTTCCACTCGCCGTTCTTCAGCGCGGCGTTGGCCTGCGGGATGTTGCGGGCGGTGGCGAGGATCAGACCGCAGGCCAGCTCGGCGGCGGTCACGATGTTGGAGGTGGGGGCGTTGACGACCATCACGCCGGCCTTGGTGGCGGCGGAGACGTCCACGTTGTCCAGGCCGACGCCGGCTCGTGCGACGACCTTCAGTTTCCTGGCGGCGGCGATGGCCTCGGCGTCGACCTTGGTGGCCGAACGGACCAGAATCGCGTCCACGTCCGCGATGGCGGGCAGCAGTTCGGCACGGTCCGCTCCGTTGCAGTGGCGGATCTCGAAGTCCGGGCCGAGCGCGTCCACGGTCGCGGGCGACAGTTCTTCAGCGATGAGTACGACGGGTTTCGAGCTCACGTGAGTCCTCACAAGTCCCAATGCGGACGGCCGTCCCGACGGCCGCAGGCGGTGGAGGGTTGCCAGCCGCGTGAAAGACGCACGACGCTGTGGGCCTGACGCGATTGTTGTGCAGCAGTGTAGTGCGCCCAGGACGTCGTCTTACGCCGCTGCGGAAGGATCACCCGTCCGAGGCTGGACGGGATGGACAACGGATGGACGACGGGGCCGGAGCGATCCGCTCCGGCCCCGGCCGATGAGGCTTACGCCTCCTCGTCGACCCAGCTCATGAGCTTGCGCAGCTCCTTGCCGGTGGTCTCCAGCAGGTGCTCGGAGTCCTGCTTCTTGTACTCGTTGTACTTCTTCAGACCGCCGTGGTACTCGTCCATCCAGTTCTTGGCGAAGGCGCCGTCCTGGATCTCGGCGAGGACCTTCTTCATCTCGGCCTTGGTGGCGTCGGTGATGATCCGCGGGCCGGTGACGTAGTCGCCCCACTCGGCGGTCTCGGAGATCGACCAGCGCATCTTCTCCAGGCCGCCCTCGTACATGAGGTCCACGATCAGCTTCAGCTCGTGCAGGCACTCGAAGTAGGCGATCTCCGGCTGGTAGCCCGCCTCGACCAGGGTCTCGAAGCCCGCCTTCACCAGCGCCGAGGTGCCACCGCACAGCACGGCCTGCTCGCCGAACAGGTCGGTCTCGGTCTCCTCGGTGAACGTCGTCTTGATGACGCCGGCGCGGGTGCCGCCGATGCCCTTGGCGTACGACAGGGCCAGCGCGAAGGCGCTGCCGGAGGCGTCCTGCTCGACGGCGGCGATGCAGGGCACGCCGCGCCCCTCCTCGTACTGACGGCGCACCAGGTGGCCGGGGCCCTTCGGGGCGACCATGCAGACGTCCACGCCGGCCGGGGGCTTGATGAAGCCGTAACGGATGTTCAGGCCGTGGCCGAAGAACAGCGCGTCGCCGTCCTTCAGGTTGTCCTTGATGTGCTCCTCGTACACCTGGGCCTGGATCGGGTCCGGGACCAGGATCATGATGACGTCGGCCTCGGCGGCGGCCTCGGACGGGCTCACCACGCGCAGGCCCTGCTCCTCGGCCTTGGCCTTGGACTTGGAGCCCTCGTGCAGACCGACGCGCACGTCGACGCCGGAGTCGCGCAGCGACAGGGCGTGGGCGTGGCCCTGGCTGCCGTAACCGATGACCGCGACCTTGCGGCCCTGGATGATGGACAGGTCGGCGTCGGCGTCGTAGAACAGCTCGGCCACTTTGGGTTCTCTCCTTGTGTACGGGTGTCGCGTCCCACCGTATGCCGGTGGGGGGTAGGGAAGTCTCGGGGTCTCGGAATTCGGGCGGCCGGGCCTCACCGGCCGCCCGTCTCCGGCGTCAGGCGGACCGGTCCAGGGCGCGCAGCGAGCGGTCCGTGATCGAACGGGCGCCGCGTCCGATGGCGATCGTGCCGGACTGCACCAGCTCCTTGATGCCGTACGGTTCCAGCATCTTGAGCATGGCGGACAGCTTCTCGCCGGAACCGGTGGCCTCGATCGTCACGGCCTCCGGGGAGACGTCCACGGTCTTGGCGCGGAACAACTGGACGATCTCGACGATCTGGGAGCGCGTCTCGTTGTCGGCGCGCACCTTCACCAGGACCAGTTCGCGCTGGACGGCCTGGGCGGGCTCCAGTTCGACGATCTTCAGCACCTCGACCAGCTTGTTGAGCTGCTTGGTGACCTGCTCCAGCGGCAGTTCCTCCACGCCCACGACGATGGTGATGCGGGAGATGTCGGGGTGCTCGGTGACCCCGACGGCGAGCGAGTCGATGTTGAAGCCGCGGCGGGAGAAGAGGGCGGCGATCCGGGCCAGGATGCCCGGCTTGTTCTCCACCAGGACGGAGAGCGTGTGCTTGGACATGGTCTGCATTCCTTTACGGCTCTCAGTCGTCTGCGTTGTCGCCGAAGTCGGGGCGGACGTCCCGGGCGGCCATGATCTCGTCGTTGGAGGTGCCGGCGGCGACCATCGGCCACACCATCGCGTCCTCGTGGACGATGAAGTCCACCACGACCGGACGGTCGTTGATCGCGTTGGCCTCCTCGATGACCTTGTCCAGGTCGGCCGGGTCCTCGCAGCGGATGGCGTAGCAGCCCATGGCCTCCGCCAGCTTCACGAAGTCCGGGACGCGGGTGCCGCGGGCGGCCGGGTTGACGTCGTCCGGGCCGGAGTGCAGCACGGTGTTGGAGTAGCGCTGGTTGTAGAAGAGCGTCTGCCACTGGCGGACCATGCCGAGGGCGCCGTTGTTGATGATGGCGACCTTGATCGGGATGTTGTTCAGGGCGCAGGTGGTCAGTTCCTGATTGGTCATCTGGAAGCAGCCGTCGCCGTCGATCGCCCAGACGGTCCGCTCGGGCGCGCCGGCCTTGGCGCCCATGGCGGCCGGGACGGCGTACCCCATGGTTCCGGCACCGCCGGAGTTCAGCCAGGTGGCGGGCTTGTCGTACTCGATGAAGTGCGCGGCCCACATCTGGTGCTGGCCGACGCCCGCGGCGAAGATCGTGCCCTCCGGGGCGAGCCGGCCGATGCGCTCGATGACCTGCTGCGGCGCGAGCGAGCCGTCGGCCGGCTGGTCGTAGCCGAGCGGGTAGGTCTCGCGCCAGCGGCTCAGGTCCTTCCACCAGGCGGCGTAGTCGCCCCGGCCGCCCTCGCTGTGCTCCTTCTGCACGGCCTGGATCAGGTCGGCGATGACCTCGCGGGCGTCGCCCACGATCGGCACGTCGGCGGCCCGGTTCTTGCCGATCTCGGCCGGGTCGATGTCGGCGTGGACGATCTTGGCGTGCGGGGCGAAGCTGTCCAGCTTGCCGGTGACGCGGTCGTCGAAGCGGGCGCCGAGGGCGACGATCAGGTCGGCCTTCTGCAGCGCGGTGACGGCGGTGACCGAACCGTGCATGCCCGGCATCCCCACGTGCAGCGGGTGGCTGTCGGGGAACGCGCCGAGCGCCATCAGGGTGGTGGTGACGGGCGCTCCGGTCAGCTCGGCGAGGACCTTCAGCTCGGCGGTGGCCTGGGCCTTGAGGACGCCGCCGCCGACATAGAGGACGGGCCGCTTCGCGGCGGTGATCAGCTTGGCGGCCTCGCGGATCTGCTTGGCGTGCGGCTTGGTCACCGGGCGGTAGCCGGGCAGGTCCATGGCGGGCGGCCAGGAGAAGGTGGTCTTCGCCTGGAGGGCGTCCTTGGCGATGTCGACCAGGACCGGGCCGGGGCGGCCGGTGGAGGCGATGTGGAACGCCTGCGCGATCACCCGGGGGATGTCCTCGGCCTTGGTGACCAGGAAGTTGTGCTTGGTGATCGGCATGCTGATGCCGACGATGTCCGCTTCCTGGAAGGCGTCCGTGCCGATCGAGGAGGAGGCGACCTGGCCGGTGATGGCGACCATCGGCACCGAGTCCATGTGCGCGTCGGCGATCGGGGTGACCAGGTTGGTCGCGCCGGGTCCCGAGGTCGCCATGCAGACGCCGACCTTGCCGGTGGCCAGCGCGTATCCCTCGGCGGCGTGGCCCGCGCCCTGCTCGTGCCGGACCAGGACGTGCCGCACCCGGGTGGAGTCCATCATCGGGTCGTAGGCGGGCAGGATGGCACCGCCGGGAATGCCGAATACCGTGTCGGCCCCGACCTCCTCGAGAGAACGGATGAGGGACTGCGCGCCCGTGACGTGCTCGACGGTCGTGGAGTGCTGTCCTCCGGATCGGGGCCGCGGCTGCGGATGATGGGCCCCGGTGGCCTGGTCGGTCATCGGCATTCTCTTCTCGATGCTGAGGGTTTTAGCAAGATTTGTGCGGTCTGTGACCGCCGGTCGGCAGGTGCCTGTGCAACAAAAAACCCCTCGTGCCATAAGGCAAGCGAGGGGAGCGCGCCGGGTGTGGGTCGCTGGGATTCCGGGTCGGTCCGGACGTCACCAGCTTCAGCCGACGCGCTGTCCAAGTACGAGAATTCGGGTGCGCATGGAACTGACCCTCCCCCCGGCACGCACTCACTGTCAAGTGGGTGGGACGGGAGTCTCATCATGTGAACGTAAGGCCGTCCCGCCTCCGAAGACGACCGGCACCATGGCCGGATTCATCCCGGCCGCCAGGCCGTTGCCACCGACCGGGTACGCGCCCGCGCCGCCCGCGAAGGCGGGTTCGGCCGGGCCGTGCGGCACCGGGTAGCCGCCCGTCCCGAGCGCCCTGCGCAGCCGGTACTCGTCCAGCGGCCCGGAGAAGGCCATGCCCTGCCCGTGGGTGCAGCCCATGGCGCGCAGGGCGACGACCTGTTCGGGCAGGTCCACCCCGTCGGCCACGGACTGCAGTCCGAGGTCGCCGGCGATCCGCAGCAGCCCGCTGGTGATCTTGTGCAGCCGGGCGGACTCCACGACGCCCTCGACCAGGCCCCGGTCGAGCTTGACGATGTCGACGGGGAGCCGCCTGAGCGCCGCGACGGTCGCCTGGCCGCCGCCGAAGCCGTCGAGCGCGATGCGTACGCCGGCCCGCCGCAGCGCGGTCAGCCGGCGCTCCAGCTCGTCCAGGCCGATCCGGGGGTCGGTGTCGGCCAGCTCGATCACCAGGGAACCGGGCGGCAGTCCGTGCCGGGTCAGCAGGCCCTCCACGGTGCCCGGCGGCATCGAGCGGTCCAGCAGTCGCCGGGCGCCGACCCGGACCGCCACGGGCGCGGCGACCCCGGCCGCGGCCCGCTCGGCGGCCTGCTCGACCGCCTCCTGGAGGAGCCAGCGGTCCAGCTCGGCGGTCTTGTCGCTGTCCTCGGCGACCCGCAGGAACTCGGCGGGCGTGAACAGCACCCCCTGCGAGGAGCGCCAGCGGGCCTGGGCGCAGACCGACGCGATCCGCCCGTCGGCCAGGCAGACCACCGGCTGGTGCAGCAGCGTGAACTCGCCGTCGTGCAGCGCGGCGCGCAGACGCGTGGCCAGCTCCGCCTTGCGGACGACGTCCTGCTGCATCTGCGGCTTGTACAGCTCCACGCGGCCCTTGCCGCCGGCCTTGGCCCGGTACATGGCCAGGTCGGCGTTGCGCAGCAGTTCCCCCGCGCCGAGGCCGGGTTCGGCGAAGGCGACGCCGATGGAGGCGTTGACCCGGACGTCGTTGCCGTCGATGAGGTAGGGCTGGGACAGCGTCAGCCTGAGGCGGTCGGCCAGCTCCAGGATGTGCCGTTCCCGCGCGGAGCGGTCCCGGGTGCCGTCCCCGACGATGAGGGCCGCGAACTCGTCGCCGCCCAGCCGGGAGGCGGTGTCGCCCTGCCGGACCGCCTCGTGGAGTCTGCGGGCGGCCTGGACGAGCAGTTCGTCCCCGGCCTGGTGCCCGATCGTGTCGTTGACGGCCTTGAAGCCGTCGAGGTCGATGAAGAGGACGGCGGTGCCGCGCAGGGCGGCGCCCCGGTCGGAGGCGCGGCGGCCGGACAGGGCCTGCTGGACGCGCTTGGTGAACAGGGCGCGGTTGGGCAGGTCGGTGAGCGGGTCGTGCTCGGCGTTGTGCTGGAGCTGGGCCTGGAGGCGGACCCGTTCGGTCACGTCCCGGCTGTTGAAGATCAGCCCGCCGTGGTGGCGGTTGACGGTGGACTCGACGTTGAGCCAGCCGCCGTCGCCGGACCTGAAGCGGCACTCGATGCGCGTGGTGGGTTCCTCCACGGGGTTGGCGGCCAGGAACCGGCGGACCTCGTGCACCACGCAGCCGAGGTCCTCGGGGTGGATCAGCCCGGCCAGTTCGCAGCCGACGAGGTCCTCGGCGGGGCGGCCGTAGACCCCGGCGGCGGCCGGGGAGACGTACCGCAGCACGCCGTTGGGCGCGGCGATCATGATGACGTCGCTGGAGCCCTGCACCAGGGAGCGGAAGTGGTTCTCCTTCTGGGCCAGTTCCTGGGTGAGGGTGATGTTGTCGAGCAGCATGATGCCCTGGCGCACGACCAGGGCGAGCACGACGGTGCCGCAGGTCAGCAGGACGACGCGGTCCACGCTGTGCCCGTTGAGCACGTTGTACAGGATGCCCAGGGTGCAGACGGCGGCGGCGAGGTAGGGCGTGAGCGCGGCCAGCGACCCGGTGAGCGGCCGGGCGGTGAGGTAGCGGCTGTGCTCGCCGCCCGGCACCGGCACCGGGACTGAGGCCGGGACCGGGGCCGGGGCCGCCGCGGGGAAGCCGGTGCCGCGCTGTCCGGGCAGGTGCTCGCGCACCACGCGCGTGTGCCCGCCGTCGGTGCCCTCGTCCGCCTGCCGGCCGTGCCGCGACCCGGCCCAGGGGGCGTAGGCCAGCAGCAGCGAGCCGGCGAACCAGCCCGCGTCGAGCAACTGCCCGGAGCGGTAGTTGTGGTGGAGCAACGGCGAGGTGAACAGGGCGTCGCACATCACGGTCAGCGCGAGGGCGCCGATCGCGGTGTTGACCGCGGAGCGGTACACCGCCGAGCGCCGGAAGTGCAGCGCCAGCACGATGCTGACCAGGGCGATGTCGAGCAGCGGGTACGCCAGCGACAGCGCGGTGTGGGCCACGCTGGAGCCGTCGGCCTGGGCGGCCTGGGCCAGCGCCAGGCTCCAGGCCAGGGTGAGCAGCGAGCCCCCGATCAGCCAGGCGTCCAGCCCGAGGCAGACCCAGCCGGCCCTGGTGGCCGGCCGCTTGGCGAAGACCAGCAGGCCGACGATGGCCGGCGGCGCGAAGCACAGGAAGAACAGGTCCGCGTAGCTGGGGCTGGGCACCGGCTGCCGGAGGACGACCTCGTACCACCCCCACACCACGTTCCCCAGGGCCGCCATCGCGGAGGACAGGGCGAACAGCAGCCAGGCCGGCCGGAAGCGCACCAGGGGGCCGCGGGCGTAGAGGAAGCAGGAGACGGCGGCGGCGCCGGCCGCGGCGCCCAGCCCGAAGTCCCCCATGATCACGGCGAGGCGCTCGGAGCCCCAGCCGAACGCGGAGCCGATGGCGTAGACCGCGCAGACCAGGGCGAGCGCGAGCTGGCGGGCCAGACCGGCCCCGCCGGTGCCGGCCGAGGGTCGGGGCAGCAGCGGTCCGGGCGCCGGACGGGCGCGCAGCGCTCCGTCGAGCGCGGGCGCGGGAGGCGGTGGCGAGGTCACCGGAGCCTCCCGGTCCGCGCGGCACCCCGGTCCTGTGGGCTCAGGTGCGCCGGGTGGGCCGGTGTCCCGCGGCTGCCGGGCCGGCGCTGACAGTGGCCGTGGTGGCCGTGGTGGCCGTGCTGCGCCCGTCCGCGTGCGGCCGTGCGCCAGGACCGTCGACGGCGGCTCCGCCGCGTCGGATCGTTCGTCCATAGGCCGTGCATCGCCCGTCGCCCCCCTCACAGTCTCCATGTCCGTCCCCGGCGCCGAACGTGCGCGGCGCTGCCCCTGTCGGGGACCATACACCAGTCTCGTCACTCAGGGACATAGGTTCTCTACGCTCCGTAACGATCAGCGGTTGTACGGGTACCCACCGCGCCCGGAAGATTGCGGTGGGTGCCCGAAGCGGTCCACGCGGTGCTTGCGCCGGGTGCGCCGGGTGCGCCGGTCGCACCGGTCACGTACGGAATGCGCCCGAGGAGCCGGTTGTCCGGATCAGGTTCCGGCGCCCGTCGTAAGGACTACGTTCCGCAGGGGCTCGCGGTTCACGAACCGGGTCAACTGGTCCACCAGCAGCCTCTCCGCACGCGGCCGGAAAGCCGAGGACGGCCCGCCGACGTGCGGGCTGATCAGCACGCCCGGCGCCTGCCACAGGGGGTGGCCGGCGGGCAGCGGCTCCGGGTCGGTGACGTCGAGCGCGGCGGTGAGCCGGCCGCTCTCCAGCTCGGCGAGGAGCGCCTTGGTGTCGACGACCGGGCCGCGGGCGATGTTGACCAGCAGGGCGCCGTCCTTCATCCGGGCCAGGAAGCCGGCGTTCACCAGGTGGCGGGTGGTCTCGGTGAGCGGCGTGGCCAGGATGACGACGTCCGCGTCCGGGAGCAGCGCGGGCAGCTCGGTGAGCGGATGCACCGGGCCGCGCGCCGTGGTGCGCGCGGAGCGCGCGACGCGCGTCACCCGCGCGACTTCGAACGCGGTGAGCCGGTCCTCGACGGCGGAGCCGATCGCGCCGTACCCGACGATCAGGACGGACCGGTCGGCGAGCGCCGGGTGGAAGCCGCCCTGCCAGCGCTGCTCCTGCTGGGCCCGGACGAAACCCGGGATGCCGCGCAGCGAGGCGAGGGTCAGGGCGAGCGCGAGTTCGGCGGTGCCGGTCTCGTGCACCCCGCGAGCGTTGCACAGGTGCACACCCGGACCCAGCGCGGAGACCGGCTCCACGACGTCGTCGACACCGGCGGTCAGCGTCTGGACCACCCGCACCCCGCTCAGGCGCTCCAGCGGCCGGACCCGCACGGGCAGGGGCGTCATGTACGGCACGACGTAGAAGACGCAGTCCGCGGGGTCGCCGGGGAACTCCTGGCGTCCGTCCTCGCCTCCGTCCCAGAACAGGTACCGGGGGCCCTCGGGGAGTCCGTCGATCTCGTCCGGCGGTATGGGCAGCCACACGTCAGCAGTCATGGTCAGGAGGCTATGTCAGGCGGCGGAACCGCAGAGGTTAGGTTGGGGTGGCCTAACGAGGGAGGGTCACGACCAGGTGGAGCGCAGGACGATCGGCGCGTCGGCACTCGCGGTGGGGGCGGTCGGGCTGGGGTGCATGCCGATGAGCTGGGCGTACAGCGCGTCGCGGCAGCGGGGCGACGAGTCGCTCAGGACCGTGCACCGGGCGCTGGACCTGGGCTCGTCCCTGCTGGACACCGCCGACATGTACGGCCCGTTCACCAACGAGCTGCTGCTCGGGCGGGTGTTGCGGGAGCGGCGGTCCGACGCCCTGGTGTCGACGAAGGTCGGCCTGCTCGTCGGCGACCAGCACATCGTGGCCAACGGCCGCCCGGGGTACGTCAGACGGGCCTGCGACGCCTCGCTGCGCCGCCTGCAGACCGACGTCATCGACCTCTACCAGTTGCACCGCGCCGACCCGGAGGTGCCCATCGAGGAGACCTGGGGCGCGATGGCGGAACTCGTCCGGGCCGGGAAGGTGCGGGCGTTGGGGCTGTGCGCGGTCGGTGCCCGGTCGGCGCGGCGCGGCGGGGCCGGGCTGCACGACGCGACGGTGCGGCAGTTGGAGCGGGTGCAGCAGGTGTTCCCGGTGAGCGCGGTGCAGGCCGAGCTGTCGGTGTGGTCGCCGGAGGCGCTGGAGACGCTGCTGCCGTGGTGCGCGGCGCGCGGCGTCGGGTTCCTCGCCGCGATGCCGCTGGGCAACGGATTCCTCACCGGCACGCTGACGCCCGGCGAGGGCTTCGAACCGGACGACCTGCGTGCCCGGCACCCCCGCTTCACGGCCGAGATGATGGCCGCCAACCAGCCGATCGTGGTGGGGCTGCGCCGGGTCGCGGCCCGGCACGGGGAGGCGGTCACGCCCGCGCAGGTGGCGCTGGCCTGGGTGCTGGCCCAGGGCCGCCAGGTGATCCCGGTGCCGGGCGCCAAGCGGGAACGCTGGGTGGTGGAGAACGCCGCCGCGACCGCGCTGCGGCTGACCCCGGAGGATCTGGCGGAGGTGGGGGCGCTGCCGTCGGCGGTGGGCTCGTGGGAGTAGCGGGGTTCGGGACGGCGCGATCGGGAACCTGGCGGGCGCGAGCGGTGTAAGACAGGTAGAACCCGCCGCGTCGAAGGGACCATGATCGTGCAACGTCGAGCAGTGGCGGCCGTGTGCGCCGCTACCGCGCTTCTGCTGACGTCCGGCTGCTCCTCCGGTGACGGAGACGGAGCGTCCGCCGGGGCGGGGAGCGCCGCCCCCTGGGACCTCGCGTCCCCGCGGTCCTCGCCCGCGCAGCGGCCCACGGAGGAGGCCGCGCCCGCGAAGGGCTCGGTGACGGTGGGCCGTACCGTCGCCACCGGCCTGGACAGTCCCTGGGGCCTCGCCGCGCTGCCCGGCGGCGACCTGCTGGTCTCCTCCCGGGACGAGGGCACCCTCACCCGCGTCGACGGGAAGACCGGCGAGAAGACCGAGGCGGGCGAGGTGCCGGGCGTCTCCCCGGCCGGCGAGGGCGGGCTGCTGGGCATCGCGCTCTCCCCCGACCACGCCGCCGACCGCATGGTCTACGCGTACTTCACCTCCGCCTCGGACAACCGCGTCGTGCGGATGCTGTACGACCCGCGCAAGCCGCCGGGCGAGCAGTTGGGCGCCCCGGACACCGTCTTCAAGGGCATACCCAAGGGCTTCGTGCACAACGGCGGGCGGATCGCCTTCGGCCCGGACCGGATGCTGTACGTGGGCACGGGCGAGAGCGGCCGGACCGGTCTGTCCCAGGACCGGGACTCCCTGGGCGGCAAGATCCTGCGGCTGACCCCGGAGGGCGAGCCCGCCCCGGGCAACCCGTTCCCGGACTCCCCCGTCTACTCCAACGGCCACCGCAATGTGCAGGGCCTGGCCTGGGACGCCGAGCAGCGGCTGTTCGCCTCGGAGTTCGGCCAGGACACCTGGGACGAGCTGAACGCGATCAGGCCGGGTGACGACTACGGCTGGCCCGAGGCCGAGGGCCGGTCGGACGACGACGCCTTCCACGACCCGATAGCCCAGTGGCACACCGACGACGCCTCCCCCAGCGGGATCGCCTACGCCGAGGGCTCGCTGTGGATGGCGGGGCTGCGCGGCGAGAAGCTGTGGCGGGTCCCGCTGAAGGGCACCCGGGCCGCGGCCGACCCGCAGCCCTTCCTGGAGGGCGAGTACGGCCGGCTGCGCACGGTGGTCGCGGCCGGCGGCGGCAAGCTGTGGCTGGTCACCAGCAACACCGACGGCCGGGGCGACCCGAAGAAGGGGGACGACCGCGTCCTGGAGCTGACGGTGAAGTAACCGGCCCCCTCAGCGCTCGGTCTCCTCGTCGGCGGCCCCGGCGTGCCCGGCCTCTGTCTCCCGCTGCTGCGGCAGCCGTACGACGACCTTTCCGGAGGTGAGGTCTATCGGGCCGTGTCCGGGGTCGCCGTCGCCGACGTCCTCCCGGGTCAGCTCCAGCCGGTTCTGCTCGTCACGGGTGTGCTTGCGCCCGGGTGCGAAAAGCTCCTCGAAGGCGTTGAACACGGGACCTCCCTCGGCCGGTGTCCCTTCAGCGTAAGCCTCAGGCCGATGATTCGGAGGTGACGGCCGGGACGGCCGGGAACAGGCCGAGCCGGTGGGCCACCGCCGCCGCCTCGCCGCGGCCGGAGACATTGAGCTTGGCCAGGATGTTGGACACATGGACGCTGGCCGTCTTCGGGGAGATGAAGAGTTCCTCGGCTATCTGGCGGTTGGTGCGGCCGTCGGCGACCAGGCGCAGCACATCGCGTTCCCGGCCGGTGAGACCGAGGTCGCCGGCCGGGTCGGCGGGGGCGGTGAGCGGCTCGGCGGCGCGGCCGAGCGGGAGCCGGGCGCGCTGGGCGAGCAGGCTGACGGCGTCGGCGAGCGGGCGGGCGCCGAGGTGGTCGGCCACGGCGTGGGCGAGGCTCAGCAGTTCCCGGGCGCGGTCGCGGTCGGCCGCGTCGCCGGTGGCGAGCAGGGCCTCGGCGAGCCGGCGCCGTACCCGGGCCAGTTCGTAGGGGCGTTCCAGGGCCTCGAACGCGGTGACCGCCTCCGACCAGGGCCCGGGGGCGTCGTGGCCCTCGGCGCGGCGGAGTTCGGCGCGGACCCACTTGTCGTGTGCGAGCCAGACGGGGATGGCGGTGGTGAGGGACCTGGCGGCCGTGCGCAGGCGCCGGAGGATCTCGGCGCGGCCCTCCTCGGCGGCGGGCAGGTGCCGGGCGTCGGCCTCGGCCTCGGCGGCGGTCGCCAGCAGGGGCCAGGCGTAGCGCTGGGTGCCGGGCGGGAAACCGGCGTCCAGGGCGCGCAGCAGTCCGGCGCGGGCGTCGGCCAGCCGGCCCTCGGCGGCGGCCAGGCCGATGGTGAGGAGGGCCAGAGGGAGGGTGTTCTGCGGCATGGGGTCGTGGGTGCCGTACGCGGTGCGGGCCTCGGTGAGGAGCTGGGCGGCCTCGGCGGTGGCGCCGCGGGCCAGGGCGATCACGGCGCACTTGAGGCCGGCGCCGCCGAGCATCGCACGCGCCCCGGGGCCGACGGCACCGGATTTCCCGGGCACCGGAGCCA
This sequence comes from Streptomyces sp. NPDC000134, assembly GCF_042899225.1. Lineage (NCBI taxonomy): Bacteria > Bacillati > Actinomycetota > Actinomycetes > Kitasatosporales > Streptomycetaceae > Streptomyces > Streptomyces sp. NPDC000134. The sequence continues at coordinate 65,416 of NZ_JBIAZN010000013.1, read as the reverse complement.
GTGCTCCGACGGCCTGGGCACCGGCGTGGCCCAGGAAAGACCCGGACCCGGGACCCGGGGCCGGGACGGCGGCCTCACCGGCGGTCCCCCGAGCCACCGTCGGTGAGACGGCCTGGACACCGGCCTGGGTGCCTCCCTGGGCACGGGCGTGGCCGGGGGCGTGACCCGGCGCGTGGCCCAGGGAGTCGCCCGGGGCCGGGGCGGTGGCCTCACCGGCGGTCCCCCGAGCCACCGTCGGTGAGGGCACCGCCCCCGCCTTCCCCCGGGCCATCCCCGGAGCGGCCACCGCTCCGGCACCCCCCGGGCCCCCCTCCGGCGTCACGCCGCGCGGGGCGAGCGGTGGCGGCGGCGGGCGCCGGTGGTATGGCTTTCCGGTTCGTCGGGGTGCCGGACCGCTGCCCGGCGCGCGGCGCGGCGGGCCCGGAGGGCCTCGCGGGCCAGCTTCTCGTGCTCGGCGCGGCGGATCAGCTCGGCGGAACGGAACCGCAGCAGGTCGTACGTGGCGTACATGGCATGTCCTCGGTGGGAGTCGGGTCGTCCTCGCTGGTCGCGATGGTTCAACCTTCGTCTCCGAGGGGGGCCCGCCACATCGGGCAAGTTCCGCATCTTCGGCGGCGCGCGGGGGCCTTAGACACGCCGGAGGGGTCTTAGGCCGGCCCGCGTCGCCCGCCGGCCGGCCTAAGACCCCTCCCGGGCTCCGGGTACGTCAGCCCGCCGACGGCACGCCGAGCAGTACGTCGGTGTACTTCAGCACCGCGAGGAGCAGGCCGACCACGCCGAGGGCGACGCCCGCCCAGGAGACCGACTTGATCCACGGGGCCTGCGGCCGGCCGGGCGCGCCGAACGCGGGCCGGGCCAGCACGACGACGCCGACGATCAGCGCGACCAGCGCGAAGATGCCGCCCCAGAGCGCGGTGGCCTGCCAGGCGTTGCCGTACCCCTTGTCGATCATGGTGGCGATGTCCGAGGACGAGGAGGTCTCGAGCTGGCCCAGCAGCGACTGGCGCGCGGAGGCGACGGTGCCGATCCAACTGCCGGTCAGCGACACGATGCCGAGCCCGGCGGAGACGACGGCCCCCGCGCCCTGCCCGACGCCGGAGGGGCCGGCCGGCCCGGTCTCCTCCGCGGTCGCCTCGCCCTCCGCGGCCTGCGGCGTCTCCTCGGCCCCGGCAGCCCCGGCGGCGTCCGCCCGGTCCGTCGCGCTGTCCTCGTCGGCCTTCGTCGCGGCCGCGGTCTCGTCCACTGTTTCCGTTCCCATGCCTCGCACCGTACGGACGCTCTCTGAGAGGTCCCTTAATGATCGTTGTGAGCGGTGCGCACGCGGGCCGCGCGCCATTCCGGCGCGAGGACCGCCCACACCTCTCTGTCCTGGCGCACTCCACGGTACGGGTAGCTCTGCCGGAGGATTCCCTCGCGGGTCATTCCGAGCCGGCGGGCGGTGTTCACACTGGGGGTGTTGGCGGACGAGGCGTACCACTCCACGCGGTGCATCCCGCGCTCTTCGAACGCCCAGTCGATCAGAACGCGGGCGCCCCGGGTGACCAGGCCCTTGCCGGTGCCGGCCGGTTCCAGCCAGCAGCCGATCTCGCAGACGCCGGTCGCCGCGTCGAAGACCCGGAACAGCAGGCCGCCGACGAGCTTGCCGTCCAGCCACAGCCCGTGCAGGGAGCCGCTGTCGGCGGCCCGCTTCTGGGCGTAGGAGGTCAGCAGGTCCCGCGCGGAGCCGGTGTCGGTGACCTGGGTGCCGAAGGGGATGTGCCGGGTGATGAACTCCCGCCCCCGGTCCATGTGCGCGAGGAACTCCTCGGCGTGCCACGGCTCCAGGGGGCGCAGTTCGGCCCCGTCGTCACCCAGTGCTTTCGCGTACATCCTGTTGCCGCTCCTTCCGCATGGCGCCCACGCCGTCCGTGAGCCTCTCATGGGCGGCGCCGCGGCACTCGGGCGGCTCGATGCTGATCCGGGGCAGGCGGGCGTCCAGCCGGCGGGGCAGCCACCAGTTGGCGTCGCCGAGCAGGTGCATGAGGGCCGGCACCAGCAGGGTGCGCAGGACGAAGGCGTCCAGGGCGACGGCGGCGGCGAGCGCGATGCCGAACATGGCGATCACCCGGTCGCCGCTGAGCACGAAGGCGAGGAACACGCAGATCATGACGACCGCCGCGGAGTTGATCACCCGGCTGGTCTCGGCGAGGCCGACGCGCACCGCCCGCCGGTTGTCGCCGGTCTCCAGCCACTCCTCGTACATCCGGCTGACCAGGAAGACCTGGTAGTCCATGGAGAGTCCGAAGAGGACCGAGACCATGATGACCGGCAGGAAGGGCTCGATCGGGCCGGAGCCGCCGAGGCCGAGCGGTTCGCTGCCCCAGCCCCACTGGAAGACGGCCACCACGACGCCGAAGGCACCGGCGACGGCGGCGATGTTCATCACGGCGGCCTTGACGGGTATGCCGACGGACCGGAAGGCCAGCAGGAGCAGCAGGCAGCCCAGGCCGACGACGACACCGACGAAGACGGGGAGTTTGCCCACGATGACGTCGGCGAAGTCGTCGTACCCGGCCGTGAGGCCGCCGACGTGGATGTCGAGGGAGGTGCCGTGCTCGGCGCGGGGCAGCACCTCCGAGCGCAGCCGGTCGACGAGGTCGCTGGTCGCGCGGGACTGGGGGGCGGAGTCGGGGACGACGGTGAGGTAGGCGGTGCCGCCGCCGGAGCCGTACGTCACCGGGGTGACCGAGGCGACGCCCTCGGTGGCGCGCAGCGAGGTGTCGAGGTAGTCCAGGGCGAGCCGGTCCTCGGCGCCGCCGACCTCGGTGACCAGGGTGAGGGGGCCGTTGACGCCGGGTCCGAAGCCCTCGGCGACCAGGTCGTAGGCGGCGCGGGTGGTGGAGCCCGCGGGGTCGTTGCCCTGGTCGGAGGTGCCCAGGCGCAGGCCGAGGGTGGGCAGGGCGAGGACCGTGACGACGGCCAGGGCGAGGGCGCCGAGCAGCTTGGGCCGGCGTTCCACCAGCGCCGACCAGCGGGCGGCGAACCCGGTCGGCAGTTCCGGCCGGGGCCCGTGCTCGGCGAGCCGGCGCCGCTCGCGCCGGCTCAGGGCGCGGGGGCCGATGAAGGAGAGCAGGGCGGGCAGCAGGGTCACCGAGGCGGCGACGGTGAGGACGACGGTGAGCGAGGCGGCTACGGCGACGCCGTTGAGGAAGCTCAGCCGGAGGACGAGCATGCCCAGCAGGGCGATGCACACGGTTGCGCCCGCGAAGACGACCGCCCGTCCGGTGGTGGCGACGGCCTCGGCGGCGGCGTCGGTGACGCTCAGGCCCCGTTTCAGTCCGCGCCGGTGCCGGGTGACGATGAACAGGGCGTAGTCGATGCCGACGCCCAGGCCGATCAGCATGCCGAGCATGGGCGCGAAGTCGGCGACGGTCATGGCGTGGCCGAGCAGGGTGATGCCGGCGTAGGCGGTGCCGACGGAGACCAGCGCGGTGGCGATGGGCAGCAGCGAGGCGGCGAGGGTGCCGAAGGCGAGGAACAGCACGACGGCGGCGACGGCCACGCCGACGGCCTCGGCGAGATGGCCGCCGGGAGCCCCGGTGCCCGGGACGGCGGTGCCGCCGAGTTCCACCTGGAGCTGGTCGGTCCGGGCGGCCCCGGCGGTGTCGGCGACGGCCCGCGCCTGGTCCTCGGGGAGGTCGCCGGCCTGCCGGTCGAAGGTGACGACGGCGTACGCGGTGCGGCCGTCCTCGCTGATCAGAGGGGTGTCGGGGGCGTCGTAGGGGTTGGTGACGGAGGCGATGCCGGGGAGTTCCTCGACGCGGTCCAGGGTGCGGGTCATGGTCTGCTCGACGGCGGCGGCGCGGACGGTGCCGCCGCCGTCGGGGGTGTGCCAGACGATGGTGCCGCCGTCGCCGCCGCTGCCGGGGAAGCCGGCGTCCAGCAGCCGGGCGGCGCGGTCGGACTCGGTGCCGGGGACGCCGTAGTCGTCGGAGTACGCGGAGCCCAGGACGGCGGCGCCCGCGGTGGTCGCGCCGAGGGCGAGGAGCCAGAGCAGAACGGTGACCAGGCGGCGTTGGACACACCAGCGTGCGAGGGCTGCCACGGACGTGCTCCCAGTGGTGAATGTGGATCTTTGACCGGGAACAGTCGTTCATGAGCTGAACGGCCCGCAAAGAACGCATGAGCAATGCGCTGTCACTCTTACAGGCGAATGTGATCCTTTGCGGAATACGTGGGCTGATTCACAGCGCACGGGAAACGCCCGGAGGGGCGCACCGGGCGGTGCGCCCCTCCGGGCGGGTGGGGTGACGGGGTGTCAGCCCTCCTGGACCCCCAGCTTCTGGAGGATCAGCTCCTTGACCCGGGCCGCGTCCGCCTGGCCGCGGGTCGCCTTCATGACGGCGCCGACCAGGGCACCGGCCGCGGCGACCTTGCCGGACTGGATCTTGGCGACGATGCCGGCGTTGCCGGCGATCGCCTCGTCCACGGCGGCCGACAGCGCGCCCTCGTCCGATACGACCTTCAGGCCGCGCTTCTCCACGACCTCGTCCGGGCCGCCCTCGCCGGCGAGGACGCCCTCGATGACCTGGCGGGCCAGCTTGTCGTTGAGGTCGCCCTCGGCGACCAGCTCGGTGACCCGGGCCACCTGCTGGGGCGTGATGGCCAGGTCGTCCAGCGACGTGCCCGACTCGTTGGCGCTGCGGGCCAGCTCGCCCATCCACCACTTGCGGGCGGCGGCCGCGTCGGCCCCGGCCTCGATGGTGGCGACGATCAGGTCCAGCGCGCCGGCGTTGAGGATCGCCTGCATGTCGGTGCCGGAGATCCCCCACTCCTCGCGCAGCCGGTTGCGGCGCACCAGCGGCAGTTCGGGCAGCGAGGCGCGGATCTCCTCGACCCACTCGCGGGACGGGGCGACCGGGACCAGGTCGGGCTCCGGGAAGTACCGGTAGTCCTCGGCCTCCTCCTTCACGCGGCCGGAGGTCGTGGACCCCGTGTCCTCGTGGAAGTGGCGGGTCTCCTGGACGATCGTGCCGCCGGAGGAGAGCACCGCGGCGTGCCGCTGGATCTCGAAGCGGGCGGCGCGCTCGACCGACCGCAGCGAGTTGACGTTCTTGGTCTCCGAGCGGGTGCCGAACTTCTCGGTGCCGTTCGGGCGCAGCGACAGGTTGACGTCGCAGCGCATCTGGCCCATCTCCATGCGGGCCTCGGAGACGCCGAGCGCGCGGATGACCTCGCGCAGCTCCCGGACGTACGCCCTCGCGACCTCCGGCGCGCGCTCCCCCGCGCCCTCGATCGGCTTGGTGACGATCTCGATGAGCGGGATGCCGGCCCGGTTGTAGTCGAGCAGGGAGTGGGACGCGCCGTGGATACGGCCGGTGGCGCCGCCGACGTGGGTCGACTTGCCGGTGTCCTCCTCCATGTGGGCGCGCTCGATCTCCACGCGGAAGGTCTCACCGTCCTCCAGTTGCACGTCGAGGTAGCCGTTGAAGGCGATCGGCTCGTCGTACTGGGAGGTCTGGAAGTTCTTCGGCATGTCCGGATAGAAGTAGTTCTTCCGGGCGAAGCGGCACCACTCGGCGATCTCGCAGTTGAGCGCGAGGCCGATGCGGATGGCGGACTCGACACCGGTCGCGTTGACGACCGGGAGCGCGCCGGGCATGCCGAGGCAGACCGGGCAGGTCTGGGTGTTCGGCTCGGCGCCGAGCGCCGTCGAACAGCCGCAGAACATCTTGGTCTTGGTGCCGAGTTCGACATGGACCTCAAGGCCCATGACGGGGTCGTACGACGCGAGTGCGTCCTCGTACGACACCAGGTCGGTCGTGGTGGTCACGGTGAAACTTCCCTCTCAGCCCAGCAGGACGTCGTCGTCGCCCAGCCGCTTCAGCTCGCGGTAGAGGATGGCGAGGCCGGTGACGATGGCGGCGGCGGACACGGCGGCGTCGAGCAGCCGGAGCGTGTCGCTCTCGGTGCGGGCGAGCTTCGCCTGCTTGGCGACGCTGACCGCGCCGAACGCGGTGGTGGCCATGGACAGGTACAGGCCGGACTTGGACTTCTTGAATCCCTTGGCCTTCGACAGTGCCTTGGTCACAGCGACGGAGCCTCCTCAAGCAGCGGGTGGCCCCACTTTTGCACGAAGGCGGCCTCGACGGCGGCGCCGACCTGGTAGAGCCGGTCGTCCTTCATGGCGGGGGCGATGATCTGCAGACCCACCGGCAGGCCGTCCTCGGGGGCGAGGCCGCAGGGCAGCGACATGGCCGCGTTGCCCGCCAGGTTGGTGGGGATGGTGCACAGGTCGGCGAGGTACATCGCCATCGGGTCGTCGGCGCGCTCGCCGATCGGGAAGGCGGTGGTCGGGGTCGTCGGGGAGACGATCACGTCGACCTGCTCGAACGCCTTCTCGAAGTCGCGGGTGATGAGCGTACGGACCTTCTGCGCGGAGCCGTAGTACGCGTCGTAGTACCCGCTGGACAGGGCGTACGTGCCGAGCATGATGCGGCGCTTGACCTCGGGGCCGAAGCCGGCCTCGCGGGTCAGGGAGGTGACCTCCTCGGCGGAGTGCGTGCCGTCGTCGCCGACGCGGGCGCCGTAGCGCAGGCCGTCGAAGCGGGCGAGGTTGGAGGAGCACTCGGACGGGGCGATCAGGTAGTACGCCGACAGGGCGAGGTCGAAGGACGGGCAGTCCAGCTCGACGATCTCGGCGCCCAGCGACTTCAGCAGTTCGACGGACTCGTCGAAGCGCTGGATGACGCCGGCCTGGTAGCCCTCGCCGCGGAACTGCTTGACGACGCCGACGCGCATGCCCTCGACGCTGCCGTTGCGGGCGGCCTCGACGACCGGGGGGACGGGCGCGTCGATGGAGGTGGAGTCCATCGGGTCGTGCCCGGCGATCACCTCGTGCAGCAGGGCCGTGTCCAGGACCGTACGGGCGCAGGGGCCGCCCTGGTCGAGGGAGGAGGAGAAGGCGACCATGCCGTAGCGGGAGACGCCGCCGTACGTCGGCTTGACACCGACCGTGCCGGTGACGGCCGCGGGCTGGCGGATAGAACCGCCGGTGTCGGTGCCGATGGCCAGCGGCGCCTGGAAGGCGGCGAGCGCGGCGGCGGAACCGCCGCCGGAACCGCCGGGGATGCGGGTGAGGTCCCAGGGGTTGCCGGTCGGCCCGTAGGCGCTGTTCTCGGTGGAGGACCCCATGGCGAACTCGTCCATGTTGGTCTTGCCGAGGATGACCACGTCGGCGGCCTTCAGCTTCCGGGTGACCGTCGCGTCGTACGGCGGGAGCCAGCCTTCGAGGATCTTGGAGCCGACGGTGGTCGGCACGCCCTCGGTGGTGAAGATGTCCTTAAGGGCGAGGGGGACGCCGGCCAGCGGGCCGAGCTTCTCCCCCCTGGCCCGCTTCTCGTCCACGGCGCGGGCCTGGGCGAGCGCGCCCTCGCGGTCGACGTGCAGGAAGGCGTGCACCTTCTCGTCGACGGTCTCGATCCGGGCGAGGTGGGCCTCGGTGACCTCGACTGCGGTCAGTTCACCGGAGGCGATCTTCGCGGCGGTCTCGGCCGCGGTGAGCTTGATGATGGGGCTGTCCGTCATGGCGGGTTACTCCTCCCCCAGGATCTGCGGCACCTTGAAACGCTGCTGCTCCTGGGCCGGGGCGCCGGAGAGCGCCTGCTCGGGCGTGAGCGACGGACGGACCTCGTCCTGCCGCATGACATTGGTCAGCGGGAGCGGGTGCGAGGTCGGCGGTACGTCTTGGTCGGCGACCTCGCTGACGCGGGCGACCGCGCCGATGATGTCGTCGAGCTGTCCCGCGAAGTGATCGAGCTCTTCGGGCTTCAGCTCCAGACGCGCCAGCCGGGCGAGGTGGGCGACCTCCTCGCGCGTGATGCCAGGCATGCAGCGTTCCTCTGGGGTGAGAGTGTGTGTTTCGCCCAATCCTATGGGGCGCGGTCCCTCGGCCGTTAAACGGTTTCCCGGTCAGACGGCGAACAGCAGGGCCGCGCTGATCAGGACGACGACCGCGGTGGCGAAGTGGATGCCGAAGGCCACCGCCCTGGTCCCGCCGTGGCGCAGCACGATCAGGGTGTCGCCGAACGGCACGATCGCCACGGCCAGCATGAACCAGGCCTCGGCGCGGGCCCCGGCGAAGATCAGCAGCGCCAGGCCCACCACGCCGAAGGTGAGGTCCCTGAGCCCTTTGACCGCGAGGTAGGCGGCGTCCCCGTCGGGCTTGGCGGGCACGCCGTACCCGGCCGCGGCGGGCCGGGGCCGGAGCAGGAAGCGCGCCCCGATGAACAGGATGAACAGGTCGAGGACGACGGCCAGGGTGTACGCGGTCACGGTCATGCCACATCTCCTTGCTAGCAGCGCTAGGACTGAGAGCGACGCTAACAGAGCGGCGACAGATTGGCTAGCGCTGCTAGAATTCGCTCATGTCGATCCAGACGCGCCGGGAGCGCGAACGAGCGGAGCGGGAGCGGCTGATCGTCGCCGCCGCGCGGGAACTGGCCGAGGCCGAGGGCTGGGAGGCGGTCACCACACGGAGGCTGGCGGCCGAGATCGAGTACAGCCAGCCGGTCCTCTACAGCCACTTCAAGGGCAAGGACGCGATCATGGCGGCGGTCGCGGTGGAGGGCTGCGCGGAACTCGCCGCCGAGCTGCGCGCGGCGCGCACCGCCGTCTCCGGACGCCGGGAGGCGCTGGCGGCGGTGGGCGAGGCGTACACGGCGTTCGCGCGGCGCCGGCCCGCGCTGTACGACGCGATGTTCACGCTGGCCGTGGGGCTGCCGTTCGCCACGGCGGAGGCGCCGCCCGAGCTGTGGGAGGCGTTCGAGGAACTGTCCCGGGCGGTGACGCCGGTCGCGGCGGAGGGCGAGGACCCGGTCCTGCTCACCGAGACGTACTGGGCGGCCCTGCACGGCCTGGCCACCCTGACCCGCAGCGGCCGCCTCCCCGAGGAGTCCCACGCCCACCGCCTGTCCCTGCTGACGGGCCACTTCGCGGCGGGGGTGGGGTGAGGCGGAGGGGGTGTCATCGGGCGGGGCGGGGCGGTCCGCGCGGGGCGGGGCGGTCCGCGCGGGGCGGGGCGGTCCGCGCGGGGCGGGGCGGTCCGGGCGGTTCGCGCAGAGCCGCGTGGTCCAGCGGGGTGGTCCGGGCGGGGCCGGGTGGTCCGGGCGGGGTGGTTCGCGCGGGGCCGGGCGACCCACGCGGGACGGGACGCGCGGGGCCGGATGCTCCAGGCGGTCCCGGGCGGGACGGTCCGGGCGGGGCGGCGCGAGCCGGAGGCGGGTGTCCTCGGGCGAGGGGGTCGGCCCTCCGTGGGCGCCGCCGCTCCGGCCGGCGGCTGGCCCCGCCGCCGGCCGGCCTGTCGACGGCCGGCCACTTCGCGGCGGGGCGGCCCGAGCCCGGGGCTCGGGTCCTCGGGCAAGGGCGGGTCAGGCGGAGCCGTCAGTCGTCCGTCGCCGCGGCCGGAAGGGCCGCGGCGGGCCGCTGCCAGCCCCGGGTCCCCCGCGCCCGCAGCCACGCCGTGGTCTCGTCCGGCGGCATCGCGGCCGCGACCAGCCAGCCCTGTACGGCGTCGCAGCCGAGGTCCCGCAGCCGCTCCCACGTCTCGTCGTCCTCGACGCCCTCGGCGATGACCAGCAGCCCGAGGGAGTGCGCGAGGTCGACCGTGCAGCGCACGATCGCCGCGTCCTCGGTGTCGACGGCCAGCCGGGCCACGAACGACCGGTCGATCTTCAGCTCGCTCACCGGCAGCTTGCGCAGATGGACCAGCGAGGAGTACCCGGTGCCGAAGTCGTCCAGGGACATCTTCACGCCGTGCCCGGTCAGCCCGGCGAGGGTGTCGGCGGCGCGCTGCGGGTCCTCCAGCAGGACGTGCTCGGTGATCTCCAACTGGAGCGAGCCCGCCGGGACCCCGTGCCGGGCCAGCCGGGCGGCGACCAGGCCCGCGAAGCCGGGCGTGTGCACGTCCCGCGGCGAGACGTTCACCGCGACCGGCACGAACAGGTTCTGGGAGCGCCACCGGGCGACCTGGGCCAGCGCCGTGTCCAGCACGTACTCCGTCAGGTGCGGCATCAGCCCGGAGGACTCGGCGATCGCTATGAACTCGTCCGGCGGTACCCGGCCCCGCTCCGGGTGCACCCAGCGCACCAGCGCCTCCAGGCCCGCGACCTGTCCGTCGAAGCCGACCTTGGGCTGGTAGTGCAGCTCCACCTCGCGGGCGTCCAGGGCGCGGCGCAGGTCGCCGAGGAGGCCGAGGCGGTCCGGGGTGTTGGAGTCCCGCTTGGACTCGTAGACCTCGACGCCCGTACGGTCCCGCTTGGCCTGGTACATCGCCACGTCCGCCCGGCGCAGCAGCCCCTCGGCGTCGAGGGCGTGGTCGGGGAAGACCGCGACCCCGGCGCTGGCCTCCAGCACGAGGGTGAGCCCGTCCAGGTCGAGGGGGGAGCTGAGGGCGCCGACCAGGCCGCGGGCGACCCGGATGGCGGAGGTGGCGGAGTCGGCGACGGGCAGCAGGACGGCGAACTCGTCGCCGCCGAGCCGCGCGGCCTCCGCCCCGCGCGGCAGCGCCAGCCGCAGCCGGTCGGCGATCTGGAGCAGCAGCCGGTCGCCGGCCAGGTGCCCCAGCGTGTCGTTGACCGACCGGAACCGGTCGAGGTCGATCAGCATCAGCGCGCTGCGGGCGCCGGCCCGGTCGGCGTCGTCCAGCGCCGTCCAGATGCGCTCCTGGAGCCACTGCCGGTTGGGCAGTCCGGTCAGCGGGTCGCGCAGTTGCTCCTCGGCCCTGGCGCGGGCGATCCACAGGGTGGAGTCGAGGGCGATCAGCGGGATGGCGAACAGCGGCAGCAGCACCGGCCGCGCGGAGGCGACCACGCAGACCAGCGGGGCGATGCCGAGCAGCGCGATCGCGACCAGGCCGTGCCGGGCCAGCGCGGTGCGGGCCACGGTGGGCAGGCCGGGGCGCGGCGTGTGCAGGTACCACAGCAGGGTGCGGGTGACGGCGAGGTAGGCGACGGCGACGAGGATCACCTTGGGCGCGGCGGACACCGTCCAGGTGGCCGGGTCCCAGGGCGTCTCGACGGAGGGCGCGGAGCCGCAGGCGCCCAGCAGGGCGGCGCCGGCGGCGATGCCGAGGATGTCGACCGCGCCGTGCAGCACGCCCTGGCGCCAGCGGCCCCGGCGGGCGACGCCGACCAGGACGACGACGGTGAGGCTGACCAGGCCGGCCGGGACCCAGCCGTACAGCAGCAGCACGGCGAGGGTGAGGGCGGCGCCGGAGCCGGTGCCGCCCCACCAGCGGGCGCGGCCCAGCATCACCAGGTGGCCGACGACGATGCCGGTGAGCACCGCCAGCGCCCAGCCGGCGGTGCCGGACGGGAAGAGGGCGTGGCCGTCGGTGAACGCCCGGTAGAACCCGGCGCCCAGGACGAACCCGGCGCCCGCGACGACCGCCGCGGGCAGGGCGGGCCAGGACAGGTGCCGTTCGGCGTCGGTGCCGGTATCGGTGCCGGGCAGGCCGTGCGCGCTCCCGGCGGCCGGCCGGTCGGCTCCGCGCCCGGTCGGCGTGCCGTGCGGTGCGGTGACGCTCCCCTGGTCCCCGACGCCCTCCGAAGGCTCCCCGGTCCAGCGGCTCTCACGCATCGCGTCGACCAGCCGGCGCATGCGCAGCCGTGAGCCCGCAGCGGCGCTCTCGGTCGGTTCCATTCCCGTCCCTCTCACAGCCGGCGGTGCCCACGCCACGCGGCCCGGTGCCCGACAGCCATCGACGGCTCCGCGTTGGAAGAATCCGTCCCCCCGCCCGCTCGGAGCACGGGGATGCCCCGGCCGCGAATGGGCACGGCAGGCGCACATCTCAACAGTAGGCCGCAGACGGCTTTCACGGGCCCCGGTCGTCGACGGTCGCCCGAATGCGACCCAGCCACCCGTATGCAACTGATATGCGCCGAACGGGTAGTCTTCAACCGCTGTTCGCCGGCTGTTCCTTGACTATTCTTCGGCCGGAAGCGCGGCGCCGGTCGCGGCTTCGGGTCCTTGTTCGAGCAGGATGTCGAATCCGTCCTCGTCAAGAACCGGAACCTTCAGTTGCATCGCCTTGTCGTACTTGGAACCGGGGTTGTCACCCACGACGACGAACGAGGTCTTCTTCGACACCGAACCGGTCACCTTCGCGCCGCGGCTCTGCAGGGCCTCCTTGGCGCCGTCCCGGGTGAAGCGCTCCAGCGTTCCGGTGACGACGACGGTGAGTCCGTCGAGGGGGCCCGGTCCCTCGTCCTCGCCGGTGCCGCGGTCCTCCAGGGGGACGCCGGCCGCCCTCCACTTGCGGACGATCTCGCGGTGCCACTCCTCGGCGAACCACTCCTTGAGGGAGGCGGCGATGATCGGCCCGACACCGTCGGTGTTGGCCAGCTCCTCCTCGGACGCCTGCTCGATTCTCTCCACCGAGCGGAACTGGCGGGCGAGTTCCCGCGCGGCCACGGGTCCGACGTGCCGGATGGAGAGTCCGTTGAGGAAGCGGGCGAGCGGGCGGCTCTTGGCCTCCTCGATGTTCCGCAGCAGGGCGAGGGTGTTCTTCTTGGGTTCGCCCTTCTGGTTGGCGAAGACCGTGACGATCTTCTCCTCGCCGGTCCTGGGGTCGCGCTTGGGCAGACCGCTGTCCGGGTCGAGGACGTACGCCTTGATGGGCAGCAGCTTCTCCACCGTGAGGTCGAACAGGTCGCCCTCGTCGACCAGCGGCGGGTCGGACGGCTCCAGCGGCCGGGTCAGGGCCGCCGCGGCGACGCCCCCGAAGTGCTCGATGTCCAGGCACTCCCGGCCGGCCAGGTAGGCGACCCGCTCCCGCAACTGGGCGGGGCAGGCACGGGCGTTGGGGCAGCGGAGGTCGATGTCGCCCTCCTTCATGGCCTTCAGCGGCGTCCCGCACTCCGGGCACTCGGCCGGCATCACGAACTCCCGCTCGCTGCCGTCCCGCAGGTCGGCGACCGGGCCGAGGATCTCCGGGATGACGTCACCGGCCTTGCGCAGCACCACGGTGTCGCCGATGAGGACGCCCTTGGCCTTGACGACCTCCTGGTTGTGCAGGGTGGCGAACTCCACCTCGCTGCCGGCCACGGTGACCGGCTCGACCTGCGCGTACGGCGTGACCCGGCCGGTGCGGCCGACGCCGACCTTGATGTCGATGAGCTTGGTGTTCACCTCTTCGGGCGCGTACTTGTAGGCGATGGCCCAGCGGGGGGCGCGGGCGGTGGAGCCGAGGCGGCCCTGGAGGCGGATCTCGTCGAGCTTGACGACGACGCCGTCGATCTCGTGCTCCACCGAGTGCCGGTGCTCGCCGTAGTGGGCGATGAACTCGCGGACGCCCGCGAGGTCGTCGACCACCCGGTTGTGCGCGGAGGTGGGCAGGCCCCAGTTCTTCAGCAGGTCGTACGCCTGGGAGAGCCGGGTCATGCCCGTGTAGCCCTCCAGGGCGCCGATGCCGTGCACGACCATGTGCAGCGGGCGGGTGGCGGTGACCCGGGGGTCCTTCTGGCGCAGCGAACCGGCCGCCGCGTTGCGCGGGTTGGCGAAGGGCTTGTCGCCGGCCTCCGTCAGGCGCTTGTTCAGCTCGTCGAACTTCTCCATCGGGAAGTAGACCTCGCCGCGGATCTCCACCAGGTCGGGGACCTCGTCGCCGGTCAGGCGCTCGGGGATCTCGGCGATGGTGCGCACGTTGGGCGTGATGTCCTCGCCGGTGCGGCCGTCGCCGCGGGTGGCGGCGCGGACCAGCCGGCCGTGCTCGTAGGTGAGGTTGACGGCGAGGCCGTCGACCTTCAGCTCGCACAGGAAGTGGAACTCCTGCTCGCCCAGCTCCTTGTGGATGCGCTCCACCCAGGCGGCCAGTTCGTCGTCGTTGAACGTGTTGTCCAGGGAGAGCATGCGGGAGCGGTGCTCGACGGCGGTGAACTCCGTCTCGTAGGAACCGGCGACCTTCTGGGTCGGCGAGTCCGGGGTGCGCAGCGGCGGGTACTCCTCCTCCAGCGCCTCCAGGGAGCGCAGCAGCCGGTCGAAGTCCGCGTCGCTGACGACGGGGGCGTCCTTCACGTAGTACCGGAAGCGGTGCTCCTCGATCTGCTCCGCGAGCCGCAGGTGCTTCTCCCGTGCCTCGGCGGGCACGCTCGTCGTCTCCGCTTGCTGGTCGCCGGCCACCGTGTATGTCCTCCCGTTACTCTGGGTCGTCCGCGAGGGATCTCGCCGCCCGGACGCAGTGGGCGAGCGCCCGCCGCGCGTACTCGGGGGACGCGCCCGCGAGTCCGCACGCCGGAGTCACCGTGACCGCGTCCGCGAGAAGCCCCGGATGCAGCCCCAGCCTGCGCCACAGCGTCCTGACACCCATGACGCTACCGGCAGGGTCTGACAACGGGCCCTCGGCGGTCGGCACGACACCGGCGAACAGCCGGGTGCCGCCCTCCACCGCTTCCCCGATCACCTCGTCGTCACGCTCCGTGAGGAGGGAGAAGTCGAAGGAGATGCCGTGCGCCCCGGCCCGGCGCAGCAGGGCGAAGGGGACGTCCGGCGCGCACGAGTGGACGACGGCCGGGCCGCCGCCGTGCGTCCCGAGGACGTCCCGCAGGGTGGCCTCCACGATCTGCCGGTCGACCGCCCGGTGGGTGCGGTAGCCGCTGGCGGTGCGGACCTGTCCGCGCAGTACGGCGGTGAGGGACGGCTCGTCGAGCTGGAGCACGACGGTGGCGCCGGGCACGCGGCGGGCGACCTCGGCGAGGTGCAGGCGCAGGCCCTCGGCGAGGGAGGCGGCGAGGTCGCGGACGGCTCCGGCGTCGGACAGGACGGCCTCGCCGCCGCGCAGTTCCAGGGCGGCGGCGAGCGTCCAGGGGCCGACGGCCTGCACCTTCAGCGGCCCGGTGAAGCCCTGGGTGAACTCCTCCAGGGCGTCGAGGTCCTGCCGGAGCCAGGACCGGGCCCGCCGGGTGTCGCGGCCCGGCCGGTCGCCGAGCCGCCATCCGCTGGGCTCCACGTGCGCGTACAGCTCCACGAGCATCCCCGCGGTCCGCCCGATCATGTCGGCGCCGGGGCCGCGGGCGGGCAGCTCGGGCAGGTACGGGAAGTCCTCGAAGGTGCCGGTGACGGCCTTGACGGCCTCCCGGGCGTCCTGGCCCGGCATGGACCCGACGCCGGTGGCGGCACCGAACCTGGTCTCGCTGTTCTCGCTCACCGCAACAGCCTACGGAACGGGCCCGCGGCGCTCACCGCCCAGGGCGCACCGTCAGGTCGTTGACCTCGGCGTCCCGGGGCAGGTCCAGGGCCATCAGGAGTGCCGTGGCGACCGACTCGGGGTCGATCCACCGGGCGGCGTCGTACTCCTTGCCCTCCTGCTGGTGCACCTTGGCCTGCATGGGGCTGGCGGTGCGGCCGGGGTAGACGGAGGTGACCCGGACGCCGTTGCCGTGCTCCTCCTGGCGCAGGGAGTCGGCGAGCGCCTTCAGGCCGTGCTTGGAGGCGGCGTACGCGGCCCACTCGGCGTGCGCGGCCAGTCCGGAGCCGGAGTTGACGAAGATCACGTGGCCCTGGGCGGCGCGGAGCTGGGGCAGCAGCAGCCGGGTCAGCTCGGCGGGCGCGATCAGGTTGACGTCGAGCTGGTGGCGCCAGGTCCTGGGGGTCAGCTCGCCGACCGGGCCGAGGTCCACGACGCCGGCGATGTGCAGCAGGGAGTCCACCCGGTCCGGGGGGCTCTGGTGGGAGAGCGCCCAGGACAGCTTGTCGGGGGCGGCGAGGTCGCCGACGAGGGTGCGGGCGCCGGGGAACCGGGCGGCCAGTTCCTTGGCGCGGCCCGCGTCGCGTGCGTGCAGGACGAGGTCGTCCCCGCGCTCGTGCAGGCGGCGGGCGACGGCCGCGCCGATGCCGGAGCCGGCGCCGGTGATCACATGGGTAGCCATGCCCGCCATGCTCGCATCACCGCCGGTCAGACGATGCCCCGGCTCTCCTCCAGGTAGGCCAGCGCGCCGACCGGCTCCTCGGCGAAGAACACCAGCTCGGTCAGGGGCCGGGGCAGGAAGCCCTCGTCCTCCATGCGGCGGAACTGCTCCTTGAGGCCGTCGTAGAAGCCCGCGGAGTTCAGCAGGACGACCGGCTTGTCGGTGTGGCCGTGCTTCTTCAGCTCCAGGATCTCGGTGGCCTCGTCCAGCGTGCCGGTGCCGCCCACCATGACGACCACGGCGTCGGCGTGCTCCAGCAGCAGCCGCTTGCGCTCGGCCAGGTCGGGGGCGATCACCATCTGCTCGACGCCCTTGCGGGCCCGGTCGGCCAGGAACTCCACGGAGACGCCCAGGAGGCGTCCTCCGGCCTCCTGCACGCCGTCGGCGACCACCTTCATCAGGCCGACGTCCGAACCGCCCCAGACGAGCGTGTGCCCGCCCCTGCCGAGCAGTTCGGCGAACTCCCGGGCGGGGCGCGTGTAGCGCTCGTCGAGGTCGGCGGCGGAGAGGAAGACGCAGATGTTCATGGTTTCCACCGTACGGGCGGGCCCGGCGGGGAAGAACTCCGGTTCCATCAGCGCTGCACTGGAGAACCGGTAGAGAACAGCGCCGACCCAGGAGGCGATCGTGACACTGCACCGGATCACCGTCGAGCCCAGCGACCGGCACGTGCGCGTGCGGCACGGCGAGCGGACGCTCGCGGAGAGCGACGAGGCCCTGCTGCTGCGGGAGACGGGCTGTCCCGACCGCTACTACATCCCGCCGCAGGACGTGCGCACGGACCTGCTGGCCCCGTCCGCCACGACCACCCACTGCCCGTACAAGGGCGACGCGGCCTACTGGTCGCTGCCGGACGCGGCGGACGCGGTGTGGGCGTACCCGGACCCCAAGCCGGAGGTCCGGGAGATCAAGGACCACCTGTGCTTCTACGAGGTGGAGGTCTCCTGACCGGCGCGGACCGGGTCAGACCGCCCCGGCCGTCGCCCGGACCGTGGCGGCGATCGTCGCCGAGCCCACCACGCGCGTGCCGTCGTACAGGACGATCGCCTGGCCGGGGGCGACGCCGCGGACCGGCTCGGCGAAGGTGACCTCCAGGCGGCCGTCGACCAGTTCGGCGGTCACCTCGGTCTCGTCGCCGTGGGCGCGCAACTGGGCGGTGTAGCCGCCGGGGCCGGCGGGGGCCGCGCCGCACCAGCGGGGCTTGACCGCGCTCAGGGCGGTGACGTCCAGGGCGTCCGCGGGGCCGACGGTCACCGTGTTGGTCACCGGGGAGATGTCCAGGACGTAGCGCGGCTTGCCGTCGGGGGCGGGGGTGCCGATGCGCAGGCCCTTGCGCTGGCCGATGGTGAAGCCGTACGCGCCCTCGTGGGTGCCGAGCCGGTTCCCGGACTCGTCGACGATGTCGCCCTCGGCCTTGCCCAGCCGGTTCGCCAGGAAGCCCTGGGTGTCGCCGTCGGCGATGAAGCAGATGTCGTGCGAGTCGGGCTTCTTGGCGACGGCCAGGCCGCGCCGCTCGGCCTCCGCGCGGATCTCGTCCTTGGTGGTGACGGTGTCGCCGAGCGGGAACATCGCGTGGGCGAGCTGGCGGTCGTCCAGGACGCCGAGGACGTAGGACTGGTCCTTGGCCAGGTCGGAGGCGCGGTGCAGTTCCCGGGTGCCGTCCTCGCGGACGAGCACCTTGGCGTAGTGGCCGGTGCACACCGCGTCGAAGCCCAGGGCGAGGGCCTTGTCCAGGAGCGCGGCGAACTTGATCTTCTCGTTGCAGCGCAGGCACGGGTTGGGGGTGCGGCCGGCCCGGTACTCCTCGACGAAGTCCTCCACGACGTCCTCGCGGAAGCGGTCGGCGAGGTCCCAGACGTAGAACGGGATGCCGATGACGTCCGCCGCGCGGCGGGCGTCGCGCGAGTCCTCGATGGTGCAGCAGCCCCGCGCGCCCGTGCGGAACGATTGCGGGTCGGCGGAGAGCGCGAGGTGGACGCCGGTGACGTCGTGTCCCGCCTCGGCCGCGCGGGCGGCGGCTACGGCGGAGTCGACGCCGCCCGACATGGCGGCGAGGACGCGGAGGGGACGGATGCGCTGCGAGGTGTCAGTCATAACCCCTCCAGGGTACGGGTGACCGGGAACCAGGACCCGCGCGCAAGCGTTCTCGACCACATGGAGGCGAACGGCCGATCCGCGAGCGGGTCCAGGGACGGCGACCGGCGCATCGGCCGGCGCGCGCTGCTCGTCGGCGGCGCGGCGGCGGCCGTCGGCACGGCGGTGCTGGCCCGGGACGAGCTGGGCCGCCTGTGGTGGCGCGCCCCGGGCATCGACCGGCCCCGCGAGGAGGGCGCGGTCGACTACCGGGGCGCCCGCTGGGTGGCGGCGTCGGAGGCGAACTGGCGGCGCGCGGACCGGCCCGAGGACTACGGCATAGACATGGTCGTGGTCCATGTCACGCAGGGCAGCTTCGCCAGCGCGGTCCGGGCCTTCCAGGACCCTGGGCACCAGGCCGCCGCGCACTACGTCGTGGGCCAGGACGGCCGGATCACGCAGATGATCCGCGAGCTGGACGTCGCCTACCACGCGGGCGACCGCGCGTACAACGAGCGCAGTGTGGGCATCGAGCACGAGGGCTTCGTGGACCGCCCGCAGGACTTCACGGACGCGATGTACGCGGCCTCCGCGCGCCTCACGGCGGGCATCTGCGCGCGTTACGGGATACCCGTCGACCGCGAGCACATCATCGGCCACGTGGAGGTCCCGGGCACCGACCACACCGACCCGGGCCCGTACTGGGACTGGCCCCGCTATATGAAGCTGGTCCGCCGGGCGGCGACCACCGGGGCCACGGGCACGCCGAGCCCTTCGGGCCGGAGCAGCACCTAGCGGTTACGTCAGTCCGGCCGCCCGCGCCCGTTCCACGGCGGGGCCGATGGCCTTGGCGACGGCCTCGACGTCGGACTCGGTGGAGGTGTGGCCGAGCGAGAAGCGCAGGGTGCCGCGGGCCAGGTCGGGGTCGGTGCCGGTGGCCAGCAGCACGTGGCTGGGCTGGGCGACGCCCGCGGTGCAGGCGGAGCCGGTGGAGCACTCGATGCCCTGGGCGTCGAGCAGGAGCAGCAGCGAGTCGCCCTCGCAGCCGGGGAAGGTGAAGTGGGCGTTGGCCGGGAGCCGGTCCACGGGGTCGCCGCCGAGGATCGCGTCCGGCACCGCCGTCCGCACCGCCCGGACCAGTTCGTCGCGCAGGGCGCCGATCTCGCGGGCGAACCACTCGCGCTGCCCGGCGGCGAGCCGTCCGGCGACGGCGAAGGAGGCGACGGCGGGGACGTCGAGGGTGCCGGAGCGGACGTGCCGTTCCTGGCCGCCGCCGTGCAGCACGGGCACGGGGGTGTACTCGCGGCCCAGCAGCAGCGCGCCGATGCCGTACGGGCCGCCGATCTTGTGGCTGGAGACCGTCATCGCGGCGAGCCCGGAGGCGGCGAAGTCCACCGGGAGCTGACCGACGGCCTGCACCGCGTCGGCGTGCAGCGGGACGCCGAACTCGGCGGCCACGTCGGCGAGTCCGCGCACCGGCATGACGGTGCCGATCTCGTTGTTGGCCCACATGACGGTGGCGAGGGCGACGTCGGAGGGGTCGCGGGCGATGGCCTCGCGCAGCGCCTCGGGGTGGACCCGGCCGTGGGCGTCGACGGGCAGGTACTCGACGGTGGCGCCCTCGTGCTCGCCGAGCCAGTGCACGGCGTCGAGGACGGCGTGGTGCTCGACGGGGCTGGCCAGCACCCGGGTGCGGGCCGGGTCGGCGTCGCGGCGGGCCCAGTACAGGCCCTTGACGGCGAGGTTGTCGGCCTCGGTGCCGCCGGAGGTGAGGACCACCTCGCTGGGGCGGGCGCCGAGGGCCTCGGCGAGCGTCTCCCGGGCCTCCTCGACCGTACGCCGGGCGCGGCGGCCGGAGGCGTGCAGGGAGGAGGCGTTGCCCGTGACGCCCAGGTGCGCGGTGAGTGCCTCGACTGCCTCGGGAAGCATCGGGGTGGTCGCGGCGTGGTCGAGGT
The DNA here is from genome assembly GCF_042899225.1 of Streptomyces sp. NPDC000134. Classification (NCBI taxonomy): domain Bacteria; kingdom Bacillati; phylum Actinomycetota; class Actinomycetes; order Kitasatosporales; family Streptomycetaceae; genus Streptomyces; species Streptomyces sp. NPDC000134. Next base: position 45,447 of record NZ_JBIAZN010000013.1, on the reverse strand, counting down.
ATGCCATGGTGCGCCCGATTCTACGGGGCGCCCGCGCGTCCCCTCGGAGGGATCGCAGCCGCCCCGGTCACAGGCTCCACGAGAGGGTGCTGTCGGCGGACATGAACGCCACCAGGACCACCAGGTCGGCGATGCCCAGACCGAGGCCGAGCAGGGCCCGGCCGCGGCGGGCGGTGCCGCGCCACAGGGCGAGGGAGGCCAGCGCGATGGCGACGGGGCCCAGGACGACGTTGAGGACGAGCAGGCCGAGCAGGCCCAGGACGAAGGCGGCGACGGCCATGCCGTCGGTGTCCCGGGCGCCGGTGCGGCGGGCGGCCGGTGCGGTGAGCCGCATGGTGTTCTCCCTGCTGGGCGTCGGTCGGGGCGTCAGTGGGCGGAGTCGCGGCGGCGGCCGTGCCGCTCGCGCAGCGCGAAGACGGCGAGCCAGACGGCGATGACGGCGGCGGCGGCGAGGGTGAAGCCCGGCGGCGCGTGGGCGACGGTGCCCAGGACGAGGCCGAGCAGGAGCAGTGCGGCGACCAGGAACAGCATGGAGTCCCTCCCCCAGATTCGGTGAACGCTTGTAGTTACAGTTGTTCACTGAGTTCCCACTCTAGCGCGCGCCATGGCTTTTCAATTTCGGAGAACAGTTGTTGACTGCATGGCATGAGTCACACCCTCGGCGCCCGGCAGGCACAGAAGCGCAGGACCCGGCAGGCACTGCTGGACGCGGCGCTGGAGCTGCTGGAGGAGCAGAGCCTGAGCAGCCTGGGGCTGCGCGAGGTCACCCGGGCGGTGGGCGTCGCCCCCACGGCCTTCTACCGGCACTTCCGGTCCACGGCCGACCTCGGCGTGGCGCTGGTCGAGGAGGCGCTGGGCAGCCTGCACCCGATGATCCGCACGACGGTGTCCCCGGGCGAGGACGCGGAGGAACGCATCGCCCGCGCGGTGGAGTTGATCGCCTCGCATGTCGGCGAGTACCCGTCGCACGTGCGGTTCATCGCCCGTGAGCGGCACGGCGGGGTGCAGCCGGTGCGCGCGGCGATACGGGAGCAACTCGCCCGGTTCGCCGAGGAGGTGCGGGCCGAACTGGCCAAGGACCCGCAGTCGGCGGGCTGGCACGACGACGATCTGCTGATGCTGGCGGGCCTCTACGTCGACCAGATGCTGAGCACGGGGTCGCAGTTCCTGGAGGCCCTGGAGGGTACGGAGGAGGAGCGGCGGCGGGTCGCCGAGACCGCGACCCGCCGGCTGCGCCTGATCACCCTCGGCCGCCGCCACTGGCTGGACTGACGCCCCCGGCGGCCGGACGGCGGGCGTCGGCGCGTCAGGGCGTCAGGGCGTCAGTGAGGGCGTCAGGCCAGTCGTACGCGGGCCAGTTGGCGGGACTGGGCGACCAGGCGGTCGGCGCTGTCCCAGACCTCGGCGTCCTCCTCCAGGAAGCCGCCGGCCAGGTTGCGGGTGGTGACCGCCACGCGCAGCGGGCCGGGCGCCGGGCGGCAGCGCACGTGCACGGTCAGCTCGACCGTCGGGACCCAGCCGGACAGCCCCATCTCGAAGGCGGTCGGGGGCAGCGCGTCCACCGCGAGGAGCAGCGAGAACGGGTCGGCGTCACGGCCGTCGGCGAGCCCGAACCAGGCCCGCATCTCCCCCTTGCCGGAGGGCTGGCCGAGCGCCCAGCCCAGGGTGTCCGGGTCCAGCTTGATCATCAGCCGGTCGGCGATGGCCGAGCCGCTGTCGACGGGGCTGGGTCCGTCCCCGGGGCCGAAGCACCGCTCCAGGGGCGGCAGCGCGGGCGGCTTCGCCGTCGTACGGACGTCGTCGGGCAGCGCGCCCAGGTCGCCGTAGGAGGCCAGGACGCGGATGCGCTCGACCTCGTTGCCCTCGTCGTCGTACTGCAGGAGGGACGCCTGGCCGGTGGAGAGGGTGCGGCCGGTGCGGACCGCCTCGGTGCGCACCACCGCGGGGCCCGGCCGGGAGGCCGTCAGGTAGTGCGCCGTGACGGAGAACGGGTCCGGATGCGGCAGGGCGTCCGCGAGCGCGCGGCCGAGGACGGCCAGCAGGTATCCGCCGTTGACGGCGCCGAAGACGGTCCAGCCCGCGGAGAGGCCGATGTCGTACACGCCCGGGGCGCGTCGGGTGACGGCGGTGTCCCGGTCGAACTCGCTGTCGCCGGCCGTGGCCGGCGTGACCGGGGCGGAGGCTGCTTCAGGCATGGCTGCACAGTACAACAGGAGACTACTGAGCGGTAGCTTTTTTGGGTCCGGGCCGGGCGGACCCGCTACTCCGCCTCCTGCACCGTCGAGCGCCGGTTCCACGCCCGGGGCGCCCGCCAGTGGTAGCGCATCGCCAGCAGCCGCAGCAGGAAGGCGGTGACCACCGCGGTGGCGCTGGTGAGCGGGGTGAGGGTGTCGAAGCGGATGCACAGCGCGACCATGGCGGCGCCGACGATGGCCGGGACGGCGTACAGGTCGCGGTCCCAGCGCAGCAGCGACGGCACCTCGTTGGCGAGCACGTCGCGCAGGACGCCGCCGCCGACCGCCGTGGCCATCCCGAGGCAGGCGGAGGCGGTGAGGCCGAGCCCGTAGTCGTACGCCTTGGTGGTGCCCGCGACGCAGAACAGGCCGAGGCCCGCCGCGTCGAAGATGTTGACGCCGGTCTGGAGGCGCTCGACGTGCGGGTGCAGGAAGAAGACCAGCAGCGCGGCGAGCAGCGGGGTGAGGAAGTACCCGAGGTCCGTGAAGGCGGCGGGCGGTACGGCGCCGATGATCAGGTCCCGGAACAGCCCGCCGCCCAGCGCGGTGACCTCGGCGAGGACGGCGATGCCGAAGACGTCGAAGTTCTTGCGGACGGCCAGCAGCGCGCCGGAGATGGCGAAGACGAAGATGCCGATCAGATCGAGCGTGTGCTGGACGGTGGGGCTGAAGAGTTCCTCGTACACCCGGTCATTCTCACCTGCCGGCGGGCCCCCGCCCCGCGAGGGAGGTCGGGGGCCCGCCGGGGGTGCGGGTCACTTCTCCTTGGCGGGAGGCTCCTCATCGGCGGACGCCTCGGGCGTCCCGGACGCCTCGGGAGTGCCGGCCTCGGCCGGCTCCCCCGTCGCCCCCACCTCCGCGGCCACCGCCGCCGAGGTCGCCGCCGACTGTGCGAGGGCCTCCTCGGAGACCAGCTCCGCCGCCTCCCTGGCGTCGGAGAGCAGGACGGTGTCCTGCGGGGCCTGGTCCGCGAAGTTCTCCGGGTGGTGGCAGGCCACCTGCTGCCCCGGGCGCAGCTCCAGCAGCGGCGGCTCGACGGTCCGGCAGATCTCCGTCGCCTTCCAGCACCGGGTGTGGAAGCGGCAGCCGCTGGGCGGCGAGATCGGCGAGGGCACGTCGCCCTTGAGCAGGATGCGCTCGCTCTTGGCCGACTTGCGCGCCGGGTCCGGGATCGGCACCGCCGACATCAGCGCCTTGGTGTACGGGTGCATCGGCGTCTTGTAGAGCAGGTCGCGGTCGGCCAGCTCCACGATCTTGCCGAGGTACATCACCGCGATCCGGTCCGAGACGTGCCGGACGACCGACAGGTCGTGCGCGATGATCACGTACGTCAGGCCCAGCTCCTGCTGGAGGTCGTCGAGGAGGTTGACGACCTGCGCCTGGATGGACACGTCGAGCGCGGAGACCGGCTCGTCGGCCACCACCAGCTTGGGGTTGAGCGCGAGCGCGCGGGCGATGCCGATGCGCTGGCGCTGACCGCCGGAGAACTCGTGCGGGTAGCGGTTGTAGTGCTCGGGGTTGAGCCCGACCACCGACAGCAGCCGCTGCACCTCCTTCTTGACGCCGCCCTCGGGCTCGACGCCCTGGAGCTTGAAGGGGGCGCCGATGATGGTGCCGATGGTGTGGCGCGGGTTCAGCGACGAGTACGGGTCCTGGAAGATCATCTGGACGTCGCGGCGCAGCGGACGCATCCCGCCGACCCCGAGGTGGGTGATGTCCTTGCCCTCGAACTCGACCTTGCCGGCCGTGGGTTCCAGCAGCCGGGTGATCAGCCGGCCCATGGTCGACTTGCCGCAGCCGGACTCGCCGACCACGCCGAGGGTCTCGCCGGAGCGGACCTCGAAGTCGAGGCCGTCGACCGCGCGGACCGCGCCGACCTGCCGCTGGAGCAGACCCTTCTTGATCGGGAAGTGCTTCTGCAGCCCGGTCACCTTCAGCAGGGTCTCACCGGGTGCGGGGTCGGCCTTGGTGACCACGGTGCCTGCGCTCTGCGCGGGGATGGTCACTGCTGCGTCCTTGGGGTTCTCGCTCACAGCTTCGGCGCAATCTCTTCGGTCCAGATACGCTCCCGCTGCTCCTGCGACATGTGGCAGGCGGCCCAGTGCTTGCTGCCGACCTCGGTCAGCTCGGGGCGGACCGTGCGGGTGACGTTGTCCTTGGGCACGTCGGCGTACGGGCAGCGCGGGTTGAAGGCGCAGCCGGACGGGACGTTGATGAGGGAGGGCGGCGAGCCCTTGACCGGGATCAGGCGCTCCTGCTGGTCGCGGTCGAGCCGCGGCATCGAGCCGAGCAGGCCCCAGGTGTAGGGGTGGCGGGGCTCGTAGAACACCTTCTCCGCCGGACCGCGCTCGACGCAGCGCCCGCCGTACATCACCAGCAGGTCGTCGGCGAGTTCGGCGACGACGCCCAGGTCGTGGGTGATGACGATGACCGCCGAGCCGAACTCCTTCTGCAGGTCCCGGATCAGGTCCAGGATCTGCGCCTGGACGGTCACGTCCAGGGCGGTGGTCGGCTCGTCCGCGATGAGCAGCTCGGGGTTGTTGACCAGCGACATCGCGATCATCGCGCGCTGGCGCATACCGCCGGAGAACTCGTGCGGGTAGCTGTCCACCCGCTTGTCCGGCTGCGGGATGCCGACCCGGTCGAGCATCTCCACCGCGCGGCGCTTGGCCGTCTTCTTGTCCACGTCGTGGTGGATGCGGTACGCCTCCACGATCTGCTGGCCGATCGTGTAGTACGGGTGCAGCGCGGACAGCGGGTCCTGGAAGATCATCGCCATCTGCCGGCCGCGCAGCTTGCGCACCTCGTCGGGGTCGGCGGAGAGCAGCTCGGTGCCGTCCAGCCAGATCTCGCCGGAGAGCCGCGCCTTGCGCCGGCCGTACTGCCCGGCGGTGTGCAGGCCCATGATGCCCAGCGAGGTCACCGACTTGCCGGAGCCCGACTCGCCCACGATGCCGAGGGTCTTGCCCTTCTCCAACTGGAAGCTGAGCCCGTCGACGGACTTGACCAGGCCGTCGTCGGTCGGGAAGTGCACCTTGAGGTCGCGGACCTCCAGGAAGGCGGTCGGGGCGGGAGAGGTGCCGGTGGGCTCGCCCACGGCGGCACCGCTCTTGCTGAGTTCGGTCATGTGAGCCTCACTCGGGGGTCGATCACGGCGTACAGGACGTCCACCACGAGGTTGGCGATGAGCACCGCGAGAGATGTGATCAGGGTGACGCCCAGGATGACGGGCAGGTCCTGGTTCTTGATCGCGTTGAGCACCGCCTGGCCGAGGCCGGGCAGGCTGAACGTGGTCTCGGTCAGGATAGCGCCGCCGATGAGGGCGCCGAGGTCCATGCCGAGCATGGTGAGGATGGGCGTCATCGTGGAGCGCATGGCGTGCTTGCGGATGACCACGCTCTCCCGCAGGCCCTTGGCGCGTGCGGTGCGGATGTAGTCCTCGCCGAGGATCTCCATCATGGTCGCGCGGGTGATCCGGGCGTACATCGCCGCGTACAGGAACGCCAGGGTGATCCAGGGGAGGATCATGCCGCCGAGCCAGCCGGTGAAGCTGTCCTCCAGGGGCACGTACTGGGCGTCCAGCCAGCCGAGTCCGTAGGAGAAGATCGCGAGGCTCAGCAGGCCGGTGAAGTAGATGGGCAGGGAGACACCGGCGAGGGCGACGACCATCGCGCCGCGGTCCCACAGGGTGCCCCGCTTGAGTGCGGAGAGCACGCCCGCGGCGAGACCGAAGATCAGCCACAGCACGGCGGCACCGAGCGCCAGACCCAGGGTCACCGGGAAGCGGTCGGTGAGCACCGGCCAGATGGCCTGCTCGCTGCGGAAGGAGTAGCCGAAGCACGGCGCGGCGCAGTCCGTGACATCGCCGCCGGCCGAGTAGGTCCGGCCCACGAAGATGCCCTTGAAGAACTCCCAGACCTGGGCGTAGATCGGGTCGTTGAGACCCAGTTTCTCCGCCACGGCCTTCACCGAGGAGGGGTCGGCCTGCTTGCCCACGAAGCTCGTGGCGATGTCGACGCCTGCCCACTTGGGGATCAGGAAGAAGATGCTGAAGACCACCATGACGATGACCACGAGCATCACAGCGGCGGCGAACAACCGCCTGATGAGGTAAGCGAGCACAGCTAACGGCCCGCCGCGGAGGGCGGGCCGCCGGAGGTCGTCCGGCGGCCCACGCTCACGCCGCGCCGGCCTTCACCTGCCTTTCGTGCCGTACGGCGGGTGTGCCGGTTACTTCGTGGACTTCAGACCGAGGTTGACGAAGTCGTACATACCGCTGTAACCGTCGGTCGTGTAGACGTTCGCCAGGCGGCTGGAGCGCCAGTTGAGGAACTTCTCGAAGACGAAGGGCAGGTAGTAGCCGCCCTCCATCACCTTGTGGTTGATCTCCGTGGCGATCTCGGCCTTGCCGGCGTCGTCGAGCGTGTTGACGTAGTCGTCGAACAGGCCGTCGATCGCCTTGTCCTTGATCAGCGCGTAGTTGTTGTTACCGCTGTCGAGGATGTAGTCGCTGTGCCACAGCGGCAGACCGTAGCCCTGGACGGACGGGAAGTCCGGGCCCCAGCCCATGATGATGATGCCGTAGCCCTTCTTCTTCACGTTCGAGGGGCTGCCGATGATGCCGGGGGTCTGCGCACCGTCGTACTGGTCGATGTCGACCGTGATGCCGACCTTCTTCAGCGAGGCCTGGAGCGACTCGGCGGTGGCCACCTCGACCGGCTTGTTGTTGCGGACCGCGATGGTGGTCTTGAAGCCGTTGGGCTGGCCGCAGGCCTTCAGCTCTTCCTTGGCCTTGGCGACGTTGCCGCTCTTGTTCTCGCCGGCCAGGCCGTACGGGTCGTACTTCTGGCCCTCGGAGCCCGGGACGGACGGCGGGAGCATGTTGGTGCCGATGTCACCGCCGGCCACCGGGCCGCCGCGTGCGGTCTGCAGGGAGACGTGGTCGGCGCCGTAGATCACGGCCTTGCGGCAGTGCTCGTTGTCGAACGGCTTCACGCTCTGCGGGAAGACGGCGTAGCGGATGTAGCCGGAGACCGGGTTGTCCAGGTTGCCCTTGTGCTGCTTGAGGGCGGTGGTGCGGCCCTGCGGCGACATACCGGTCTGGGCCAGGTCCAGGTCGTAGTCACCGGCGATCAGACGGGCGTCCAGGTCGTTGGCGTTGGAGAAGAACTTGATGGAGATCTTGTCCGGGTACGCCTTGCGGATCGGGTCCGACTCCTGCTTCCACTCGGTGTTGCGGACCAGCTTGAGGTCCTTACCCGGGCTGTACGACTCGAACTTGTACGGGCCCGAGGAGAACGGGTGCAGGCCGTACTTGGACTTGGTGTCCTTGTCCTGGCGGACCGGGGAGGCGGAGGTGAGCGCCAGCATCTCCTCGAAGTCCGAGTTGGCCTTCGGCAGCTTGAAGACGATGGTCTTGTCGTCCGGCGTCTCGATCGCCTTCAGACCCAGCTTGTCCTTGGACTTGTCCTTGTACGGACCCTGGTACTCGCCCTTGGGGTCGAGCACCTCCTTGAGGTACGTCGGGCCGCCGGACAGCACGTCCTGCGCCCAGACGCGCTCGATGCCGTACTTGATGTCCTTGGAGGTGATCGGCTTGCCGTCCTCCCAGGTGACGCCGTCACGCAGGGTGTACGTGTAGGTCTTGCCGTCGTCCGAGACCTTGGCCAGCCCGGTGGCGAGGTCGGGGGTCACGCCGGCGCCGGCCTTGCCGGGCTCGGTGGCGTTCGTGACGAGCTGCCGCGAGTAGTAGCGGGAGAAGTTCCACATGAAGCCGTAGTAGCCGCGCGTGGTGTCCCACGAGTCGGCGTCCTGGGCGCTGGCGAACTTCAGCTCGCCGCCCTTCTTGGCCTCGGAGGCCTGGGCGACCTTGTTGTTCGCGGCGTCGAAGCCGGCCGCGCCGTTCTTCGAACCCCCGTTGTCGCTGTCACCGCCGCCGCCGCACGCCGCCGTGGTCAGCAGCGCGGCGACCACTGCGGCAGCGGCCAAAGCCTGCTTGCGCCGCCCTGAGGTGCGTTGGGTAGTCACGATCTCGGATCCTCCGGATTAGATGAGAGACCCCGTGCAGGTGCCACGGGACACTTGTGCGGTACGGCAGTTCAGCGGGAGCCCTTCGGGTCCAGCGCGTCACGCACGCCGTCGCCGAAGAGGTTGAAGGCAAGAACGGTGATGAAGATCGCCACGCCCGGGATCACCATGTACATGGGGTCCGAGTCGTAGTAGTCGATCGCGCTCGAAAGCATCTGCCCCCAGGAGGCGGTGGGCGGCTTGACGCCCACGCCCAGGAAGCTGAGTGCCGCCTCGGTGAGGATGTTGGTGGGGATCATCATCGTCGTGTAGACGATGATCGGCGCGACCAGGTTGGGCAGCAGTTCCTTGAACAGGATGTAGAACCGCCCCGCGCCCAGCGAACGGGCCGCCTCGACGTACTCGCGCTCGCGCATCGAGAGTGTCTGGCCGCGTACCACACGGCCGATGTAGGGCCAGCCGAAGAATCCGATGACCAGGATCATCACGAACAGGCGCACGCCGGTGCCGGTGAGGCCGAGCATCTCGTTCGGCATCACGGAGACCAGCGCGATGATGAACAGCAACTGCGGGAAGGCCAGCAGGCCGTCCATGATCCGGCTGATGAGGGAGTCGACCCAGCCGCCGAAGAAGCCGGCCAGGATGCCCAGGACGGTGCCGATGACCACGGCGACGATCGCGGACAGGAAGCCGACCAGCAGCGAGATCCGGGCCCCGTAGACGATGCGGGAGAAGATGTCGCGGCCGCTGACCGGCTCGACGCCGAGCAGGTGGTCGCCGCTGATGCCGCCCAGCGAGCCGATGGGGGTGCCGAACAGCGGGTCGATCAGGTCCTCGTGGTGCGCCTCGGGGTCCTGCCCGACGAGGTGGGTGATCAGCGGCGCGAGCAGCGCGATCGCGATCAGGACAAGCACCACGACGCCGCCCGTCAGGGCGAGCTTGTCCCTTTTCAGGCGCTCCCAGGCAATTCGGCCCAGGGAACGACCCTGAACCGCCTTGCTCCCGGCGCCGGCAACCGCCGCTTCCTCGGCAGCACTCGGGGCCGCTTCCGCGGTCGGCTCGTGCAATGGTGCCGTCATCTGGCAGGGACCCCTCTCAACCGGCGGTAGCCGGCCCGCACTTGCCGCTGTAGCGGCGTGATCAGTCCGTCGTACACAGGGACGAACGTCCCTTGTTGCGGGAGTCTTCAACGCTTTGGCGATCAGTTGCCAGACTTGGCGGTGAATGGATGCGCAACCGTGATGCTGTTTGAGGATTTCCGTTATCCGGACAGTGGGTAACGGGGGCCGGACGCGGACGAGTTGGGACATCAGGGACAGAGGAGGCGCTTCCGGCCTCATCTACGCGCGAAGATCGGCTCCCCCGGACACCGGAACGGATCGTTCCACTCTCAGTACCGGTCGCCTGCCGGAGGGTAGCCGTACCCGGCGGCGGGAGCCTGGGCGGGGGCCGCGTGCGCCTCGCGGTCGTAGAACGGCCGGGCGTGGGCGCGCAGCCACATCGCGACCGGGTCGAGCGCGTCGGACATCGCCACGGTGGACACCGGCAGCCCGTCCGGCACCGCGCCGACCGAACTCTGCATCATCGCCCGCACCGCGGCGACGGACGGCGGGGTGGTGTCGTACACGTCCAGGCCGATGGCGAGGTAGGGCGCGCCGAGCGCCGGCTGCACCCAGGCGCGGCGCAGCGAGCGGACGGCCGGGGTGCGGTGGGCGTTCTGCGCGAGCAGGGCGTAGAACTGCGGGATCTCGATGGCCGGTTCGGACAGCCTGAGCGGTCCCGCGGGCTGGCGGTCCAGGCCGGTGGCGATCCGGCGCAGGTCGAGCCAGGGGATGCCGACGCCGCCGCCGGGGGCGTGCGGGTTGAGCCACAGGCCGTAGCGGTCGGGGTAGAGGGCGCGGGCCACCTCCAGGCCGTCGACCACCTCGTACGCGCGGTTCCAGCCGCTGGCGGACAGCTCCTGGGCGGAGGTGACACAGGGCGCGTACGCGTGCCCCTCGACCTCCATCGTCGCGTACTGGGCGTCGGGGGAGCCGGCCTGGCCGTGCCAGAGCAGCATCCAGACCTGGCCGGAGGCCGGGCTCGCGAGGGCGCGCAGCAGCGACTCGTAGGCGTCGTAGCGCCCGGGGGTCACCTGGCGCAGCATGTGCTCCACCTGCCCGGCTGCGGCGGTACCAGCGCTCACTTTGTATCGCCCCTCTGTACAACGCCTCGACCGAGTGAACCTAGCTTAAGGCCACCGGCGGTCAGGGGGGTCGTGCGTGTGCGTGCCGTGCGGGTGCGCGGGGACGGCGCTCAGACGTCCCTCGTGTAGAACGGGCGGACCCTTTCCCGCATCCAGTCGCAGACCGGGTCCTGGGCCGCCTCCAGGAGGACCAGGTTGACCGGCCAGGGGGGCGGGGCCGTGGTGAGGGCCCGGCCGAGGGCTTCGAGGGGGAGGGCGCGGGCGTCGCCCTCCCAGTGGGCGAGTTCGACGCCGACGAACATCACGGGGTCGGCGGTCTCGACGACGGCCAGGCAGCGGCGGGCGGTGCGGACCACGCCGAGGGCGGCGAACTCCGCGGCGGCGGCGGCGAGGAAGTCGACCGGGTCGTCCTGCCAGTCGGGCTCGGACAGGCGGACCCGGCCGCCGCTCGCGGGCCCGTCCAGCGGGGTCCGTCCGGCGCGGCACAGCTCGGCGACGGCGGGCGGCGGCAGGGGTATGCCGACCAGCCCGTCCGGGTTGACGGCGATGCCGACCTGCGGCGGCAGACCGCGGGCGAACTCCGCGGCGGGGGCGATGGCGTACCCCATGTGCGCGCCGACGACCTGCCGGAACTGCTCCTCGGAGCTGAACACCGGGACGTACGCCTGTCCCTCGATCTCCAGTGTGGGCAGGTCCAGGGGACCGCTGTGCGGGCCGCCGCCGCCGGGCAGCGGGACCCAGACGAAGCTGCGGCCGAGGACCTCGACGATCCGGCCGCCGGCGCCGGGCACGCCGAGGGAGGCGGACAGCACCTCCTCCAGCTCGTTGCCGGGCCAACCGCCGTGCGGGTGGGGATGCGCCTGCGCCGGGAAGTCCGCGGAGAAGCCCGCCGGGAAGTCCATCTGCCTACCGCCTGTGTGGAACCGCTGATGTGGCTGAAAAGGCTAACCCGTACGGCCGCGCCCGCGGCCGGTCAGCCCGTGAACCCGATCCGGTGCAGGGCGTCGGCCGCCGCCCGGTCGAGCAGGACCACGCGCACGCCGGCCGGCAGCGCGCCCCGCTCCACCGAGCGCAGCAGACGGGCGCCGGCCGCGCGGTGCCGCGAGAACGCGTACCCGGAGACGCCCCGGCCGCGCTCGCGCTGTCCCGCCAGGGCCTGCTCGGGGTCGACGTCGAGCAGCAGCAGGTGCAGGGTGCCGCCCCGGCGCCGCGCCTCGCGGGCCAGCCAGCGGCGGACCCACGCCTGGGTGCCGCAGTCGTGCACCACGACGCCCTCGCCGGAGCGCAGGGCGCGGCGCAGCCCGGCGTAGTGGGCGAGCCGGACGAGCGGGCGGTAGACCGCGTACGGCAGGAGGCGGGGCATCCGCGCGTCCCAGCGGTCGCGGGTGTCCTGGGAGTCCACGCGGCGGCCGCGCACGGTGCGCCGCATCAGCGTGGACTTGCCGCTGCCGGGCAGCCCGGTGACCACGGCGAGGTCGCGGGGGCCGAACAGCAGGGCGTGCGGACCGCGTCCGGACCGCTCGCGCAGGTCGCGGACGGTGGACGCGGGCAGCGGGGCGCGCGCCTCGCGGGCCGGGCCGACGGGCTGCTCGGGCAGCGCGAGACCCGTGGTGGCGGCGTACGCCGTGGTCCTGTTCACCGTGATCGTCCTCCCCTGGGGCGGTTCACGAGTTCCCATCCCCGTCGAGTGTAAAGAGAAGGTAATGCGGGGTGTCTCGAATTTTCGTGCGCTTACTGCCACAAGCCGGTTACAGATCACGGTCTGCCAGAGTCCGACCGGTCGTGCAATGATGTGCGCGCCAACTGCATACCGGCCGTTCGAACCCGCGCGGGAGAGTCCCCGGTCACCGACCGGGGCGCCGAAGGAGCAAGTCCCTCCCTTGAATCTCTCAGGCCCCGTCACCGCGCGGGCGAGGCACATCTGAAAAGCGGGCCGCCCCGGCGGCCCCACCCAAGGTGCAAGTCCTGACCGCCGCGCGGTCACGGCGAACCTCTCAGGTCCCGATGACAGATGGGGAGGACCTTCCTCGCCCTGCCGTCCTGTCCTGGGAGACGACCGACCGATGAGCAGTACCGAACCCCGCCGCACCGCGCTGGACGCCGTGCACCGCGCGCTCGGCGCGACCATGACCGACTTCGCCGGCTGGGACATGCCGCTGCGCTACGGCTCCGAGCGCGACGAGCACCAGGCCGTACGGACCACCGCCGGCCTCTTCGACCTGTCGCACATGGGCGAGATCGCGGTCACCGGCCCCGGCGCCGCCGCGCTGCTGGACCACGCGCTGGTCGGCGACATCGGCGGGGTGAAGCCCGGCCGCGCCCGCTACACCATGATCTGCCGCGAGGACGGCGGCATCCTCGACGACCTGATCGTCTACCGGCTCGCCGAGGCCGAGTACCTGGTGGTCGCCAACGCCGCCAACGCCCAGGTGGTGCTGGACGCCCTGACCGAGCGCGCCGCCGGCTTCGACGCCGAGGTCCGCGACGACCGGGACGCCTACGCGCTGCTCGCCGTGCAGGGCCCCGCCTCCCCCGGCATCCTCGCCTCGCTCACCGACGCCGACCTGGACGGGCTGAAGTACTACGCCGGTCTGCCCGGCACCGTCGCCGGCGTCTCCGCGCTGATCGCCCGGACCGGCTACACCGGCGAGGACGGCTTCGAGCTGTTCGTCGACCCCGCCGACGCCGGGAAGCTGTGGCAGGCGCTGACCGAGGCGGGCGCCTCGGCCGGGCTGGTCCCCTGCGGCCTGTCCTGCCGGGACACCCTCCGCCTGGAGGCGGGGATGCCGCTGTACGGGCACGAGCTGACCACCGCCCTGACGCCGTTCGACGCCGGGCTCGGCCGGGTGGTCAAGTTCGACAAGGAGGGCGGCTTCGTGGGCCGCGCGGCGCTCGCCGAGGCCGCCGCCCGCGCCGAGCGGAACCCCCCGCGCGTCCTGGTCGGCCTGATCGCCGAGGGCCGCCGGGTCCCGCGCGCCGGGTACGCGGTGGTGGCCGGCGGCGAGGTGATCGGCGAGGTCACCTCCGGCGCCCCCTCCCCCACCCTGGGCAGGCCGATCGCGATGGCGTACGTCGACGCGGCGCACGCGGCACCCGGGACGCCGGGGGTGGCCGTCGACATCCGGGGCACCCACGAGCCGTACGAGGTCGTCGCACTGCCGTTCTACCGGCGCCGGAAGTAGCCACCGCCCCCGGGCCCTCGCACGTGACCCTGGGCACATCCGCCCTGCTCACCAGCGGTCCCACCGGTCCCGCATGCACCAGCACACCCCCGCATACAGGAGAATTCAGGCCATGAGCAACCCCCAGCAGCTTCGTTACAGCAAGGAGCACGAGTGGCTGTCGACCGCCGAGGACGGCGTGTCGGCGGTCGGCATCACCGAGCACGCGGCCAACGCGCTCGGCGACGTCGTCTTCGTGCAGCTCCCGGAGGTCGGCGCGACCGTGACCGCGGGCGAGACCTGCGGCGAGCTGGAGTCGACCAAGTCCGTCTCCGACCTGTACTCCCCCGTCTCCGGTGAGGTCACCGAGGTCAACGAGGACGTCGTCGACGACCCGTCGCTGGTCAACTCGGCGCCCTTCGAGGGCGGCTGGCTGTTCAAGGTGCGGGTCGCGGACGAACCCGGCGACCTGCTCTCCGCCGACGAGTACACCGCCTTCTCGGCAGGCTGAGGAGCCCTTCGCGATGACCCTCCTGAACACGCCCCTGCACGAACTCGACCCCGACGTCGCCGCCGCCGTCGACGCCGAGCTGCACCGCCAGCAGTCCACCCTGGAGATGATCGCCTCCGAGAACTTCGCGCCGGCCGCGGTGATGGAGGCCCAGGGCTCGGTCCTGACCAACAAGTACGCCGAGGGCTACCCCGGCCGCCGGTACTACGGCGGCTGCGAGCACGTCGACGTGGTCGAGCAGATCGCCATCGACCGGGTGAAGGCCCTGTTCGGCGCCGAGCACGCCAACGTCCAGCCGCACTCCGGCGCCCAGGCCAACGCGGCGGCGATGTTCGCGCTGCTCAAGCCCGGCGACACGATCATGGGCCTGAACCTCGCCCACGGCGGGCACCTGACCCACGGCATGAAGATCAACTTCTCCGGCAAGCTCTACGACGTCGTCCCCTACCACGTCGGCGAGGACGGCCTGGTCGACCTGGCCGAGGTCGAGCGGCTCGCCAAGGAGAAGCGGCCGAAGCTGATCGTGGCCGGCTGGTCGGCGTACCCGAGGCAGCTCGACTTCGCCGCCTTCCGCCGGATCGCCGACGAGGTCGGCGCGTACCTGATGGTCGACATGGCGCACTTCGCCGGTCTGGTCGCGGCGGGCCTGCACCCCAACCCGGTGCCGCACGCGCACGTGGTCACCACCACGACCCACAAGACCCTCGGCGGCCCGCGCGGCGGTGTGATCCTCTCCACGGCCGGCCTCGCCAAGAAGATCAACTCGGCCGTCTTCCCCGGTCAGCAGGGCGGTCCCCTGGAACACGTGATCGCCGCCAAGGCGGTCGCCTTCAAGGTCGCCGCGAGCGAGGAGTTCAAGGAGCGCCAGCGCCGTACCCTGGAAGGCGCCCGCATCCTGGCCGAGCGCCTGGTGCGGGACGACGCGAAGGCGGCGGGCGTCTCCGTCCTGACCGGCGGCACCGACGTCCACCTGGTCCTGGTCGACCTGCGCGACTCCGCGCTGGACGGGCAGCAGGCCGAGGACCGCCTCCACGAGGTCGGCATCACGGTCAACCGCAACGCCGTCCCCGACGACCCGCGTCCGCCGATGGTGACCTCCGGTCTGCGCATCGGTACGCCGGCCCTGGCCACCCGCGGCTTCACCGCCGAGGACTTCGCCGAGGTCGCGGACGTGATCGCCGAGGCGCTCAAGCCGTCGTACGACGCGGCGGCCCTCAAGGCCCGGGTGACCGCCCTGGCGGACAGGCACCCGCTGTACCCCGGCCTGACCGCCAAGTAGGACGCACGGCAGTACGACGTAGGACGAACAGCAGTACGACCGGGGCGCCGGACCCCGCCACAAGCGGCCGGCGCCCCACCCCCTCCGCACCACCCCCGCTTTGAGGAGTCCCCGTGGCCATCTCGGTCTTCGACCTGTTCTCGATCGGCATCGGCCCGTCCAGCTCCCACACGGTCGGCCCGATGCGCGCGGCCCGCATGTTCGCCCGGCGGCTGCGCGGCGAGGGGCTGCTCGGCTCCGTCGCCTCGGTCCGGGCCGAGCTGTACGGCTCGCTCGGCGCGACCGGCCACGGCCACGGCACCCCCAAGGCGGTGCTGCTCGGCCTGGAGGGCGACTCCCCGCGCACGGTGGACGTGGAGACGGCCGAGGCGCGCGTGGAGTCGATCCGGGCCGAGGGCCGCCTCAGCCTGCTCGGCACCCACGAGATCCCCTTCGCCTACGACACCGACCTGGTCCTGCACCGCCGCGAGACCCTCCCCTACCACGCCAACGGCATGACCCTGTGGGCGTACGACGGCCAGGGCGCGGAGCTGCTCACCAAGACGTACTACTCGGTGGGCGGCGGATTCGTGGTCGACGAGGACGCGGTCGGCGCGGACCGCATCAAGCTCGACGACACGGTGCTGAAGTACCCCTTCCGCACCGGCGACGAGCTGCTGCGCCGCACCCGGGAGACCGGCCTGTCGATCTCCGCGCTGATGCTGGAGAACGAGCGGGCCTGGCGCACCGAGGAGGAGATCCGCGCGGGCCTGCTGGAGATCTGGGGGGTGATGCGGGCGTGCGTGGACCGCGGCCTGACCCGCGAGGGCATCCTGCCCGGCGGCCTGAAGGTCCGCCGCCGCGCCGCGAACACCGCGCGCAAGCTGCGCTCCGAGGGCGATCCCCAGGCCCTCGCGATGGAGTGGATCACCCTTTACGCGATGGCGGTGAACGAGGAGAACGCGGCCGGCGGCCGGGTCGTGACCGCCCCCACCAACGGCGCCGCGGGCATCATCCCCGCCGTCCTGCACTACTACCGCAACTTCGTCCCCGGCGCCGACGAGGAGGGCGTGGTCCGCTTCCTCCTCGCGGCCGGCGCCATCGGCATGCTGTTCAAGGAGAACGCCTCCATCTCCGGCGCCGAGGTCGGCTGCCAGGGCGAGGTCGGCTCCGCCTGCTCGATGGCGGCGGGCGCGCTGGCCGAGGTCCTCGGCGGCTCCCCGGAACAGGTGGAGAACGCCGCCGAGATCGGCATGGAGCACAACCTCGGCCTCACCTGCGACCCCGTCGGCGGCCTCGTCCAGATCCCCTGCATCGAACGCAACGGCATGGCCGCGGTCAAGGCCGTCACCGCCGCCCGCATGGCGATGCGCGGCGACGGCTCCCACAAGGTCTCCCTGGACAAGGTCATCAAGACCATGAAGGAGACCGGCGCCGACATGTCGGTCAAGTACAAGGAAACGGCCCGGGGCGGGCTGGCGGTCAACATCATCGAGTGCTGAGCTCGCGTCTACTGAGCGGTGGCCCCGCAGCGCGGTCGCGCTCGTACTTTCGTATGCCTCACCGGCCCTGCGAAACACGCAGGATACTCAGCACGCACAACAGCTCTCTGCTTCAACTCCGTTTCAGTCAAGTTCAGAAGACCTCGACCTTCTGCTTGTGTGCCGCATACGCCGCCTTGTAAAGTATTCATCCGCCCTTTCCGTACGCCGACCACACCCTCAGGCAAAGGGTGACATATGCATACCGGGCTCCAGTGCACCGACTCCGACTTCTGCCATGAAATCGCGGGCGCCGATGACACCACATTTACATCGGTCTACGAAGGGAACCCGCCTGGTCGCATCATTTCGAGCCATGCACATTTTCGCCTCATCGCAGATGTCTCCCCCCTCTGCGTCGGCCATCTCTTGCTTCTGCCGATGGCTCACTATCTCAGTTTCGCGGACCTGGTCGACAGCCATCATGAGGAACTGGACGCGATACTGCACATCGTAGAACCGCTGTACTGCGAGACGTTCGGGCGACTCACCGTTCTCGAACACGGATCTTCCAAGGGAATGCGGTCCAGCGCTTGTATCTCACACGCGCATTGGCACCTGCTCCCCGTCGACGGACATGCCGTCGACGCTGCCATCACCGCCGACTCCCTGCATGCGGCGACATTTACCGATCTCAAACAGATCAATGCCTTCAGCGGCACTCCGTACTACCTGTGCGGTCATGAAGGAAGCTACCGCATGTACGACGGCCGAAACCCCATCCGCAGCCAGTACCTTCGCTCCGTCGCCGGCCGAATACTGGGAATCCCCACCCCTCTCTGGGACTACGCGTTGCTCATACGGAAGGAATTGCTGCGCGAGACGATGACCCGCACTCGCGACTGGAAAAACGCGCTGGACAACCCGGAGAATCGACCACCGGAACCTGAGCAGAGGTAAAGGGCGGCGCATGCCCCGTCATTCCGTCTCCATCGACGGCCCTACCGCCAGCGGCAAGAGCACGCTGGCCACAGGCTTGGCCGAGCGCCTCGGCCTGGCTTTTCTCGACACCGGCCTGACCTACCGTGCTGTCGGCTATTCGGTGTCCCGAGATCCCGGGCATCCCCTGCGAGGACGACTGGGTTCCGCCCTGAGGCACCACCCCGTGGTGTACGACGGCTCGGGGAAGGTGACGCAGAAGCACACCGTTTCCCTGGAGGGGGAAGACATCACCGAAGAGCTGTGGAACCCCTTGCTGGAGCCACATCTCAAGACCGTCGCCCGGGACGCCGCCTGGCGGCAGGAGATCCTCCGGCTGCATCGACGCATCATCGACGAGTGCGGTGACATCGTCGTCGTCGGCAGGGATGCGGCGATGACGCTGCTTCCTGCGGCGGAACTGAATATCTACCTGACCGCCGGGCTGGCGATCCGCAGAGAACGCCGCCGCGCACAGTACCGGGACCGGAAAGACCGGTCCATCGCCGTGGGCCCGCCCACCGACCTCGACGTCGAGAACCGCGCCGCCGTACGGGCACTGCCGAGATCGCTGGAACTGGACTCGACACATCTGCCGGCCTCGGCGGTGCTGACCTGCGTCCTGCGTCGGCTGGGACATCCCGTAGCGCCGATCGACGAATCCGCCGTTCTCGCCGGTGCGCCTCCCAAGGACAGGACACCGTAAACCGTGACCGACCAAGAAGAGCAGTTCTCCGACGAGCCCAGCCGCGTACGGCAGTTGGTGAGTGAGTTCCTGAGCAGCCAATCGGAGACCGACCTGGAAGTGGACGGGCTGGATGTGAAGCTGAGCCTGGGGGCCGACGCCAAGGATGACTGCGCGGTGTATGACATCGGGGCTCCGCTCAGTTTGGTTGCCGGTTCCGACTACATCCGCGGGCCGAAGTTCATCCTGTACGAGATGGGCCTGCTGTCGGACTTCGACATCGGCTATTACCTGGTCGCGGCCAACGTCAGTGACGTCGCCGCCATGGGTGCGACACCCATCGGTGTACTCAGCGTCATCCGCTACCCGCACGAGCTGAACGATGCGGGGTTCCGGCAGATCATGGCCGGAATCCACCAGGCGTGCACGGATTTCGGCACCCTGAACGTGGGCGGGGACATCGGGAACGCCGAGCGTCTGATCCTTTCCGGAACGGCGCTGGGTGTCTGCCGACCCGGGAAGGTGCTGAAGCGTTCCGGTGCGCGTCCCGGCGATCTGCTGTGCGTCACGGGGCCGTGCGGCCTGCTCGGTGCCGCTGTCGCCTACTTCCCCAGGCGCCATACTTTTCCGAGGACGCTGCCCGCGGATGCCGAACAACGATTACTGCATGGTTGGAAACGGCCCAGGGCCCGGGTCGCCGAGGGCCGGCTGCTGGCCCGAAAACCGTATGCCACGGCATGCCAGGACACCTCGGACGGGCTGAAAGCCACCATCGAGCAGATCATGCAGGCCAGTGGCGTAGGAATGCGGGTGACGGAGAAGGACGTTCCCGTGGACCCCGCGGTTCACCTGGTGGCCGAACTGATGCAGGCGGAACCGTTGGCGCTGGCCATGAGCGCCTCGTCCGATTTCCAGTTGGCATTCACCGTCGCTCCGGAAGATGTGTCGTCGTGCCGGGAGGAGTTCAGCGCCCTCGGGCTGGACTTCTCTGTCATCGGCGAAGTGACCGACGGTGACGCGGCGGAACTCGTGAGCGACGGCGTGAGCCGGCCGCTTCCAGGTGTCGCTTGGAAACATCAGAAAACCGACATCAGTCTGCTGGCGGCGAGGTCACCGGGCTCCCAGGGATGAGAAAGCTGACCGCCAAGCTCACGGACCGACTCATCCTGTTGGCGGCGACGCTGGGCCTGGTGGCCCGCCAGTACGGCTTTCCCAGCACCGATTTCTGGGACCGGGCATCGCACGAGCGCCCTTATCTGCACGTCGCTCTCGTCTGCGTGGTCGGAGTCTTCGGCGCCCTCACCCCGTTCGAGGCCTACTCGGAGCGGGAGAAGGGTGAGCGCCGAGCCGTCCTGCGGCAGCAGGTGCTCACCCACTTCGGCAAGCTGCTGGACATCACCAGACGGGTACAGCCCCCCACCGAGACCGGCGACCTCGGCCTGCACGTATGGCTGATTCGCCGGTCTCTTCGTCATCCACTGAGCGGGTACCTCAGCCGCGTCGCGACGTACCGGCTGGGGAGCACGCCGACTACGCGATCCTTCGCACCCACCAAGGGAGTGGGCGTGGTGGGTCTGTGCTGGAAGCGCAATCAAGAAGTGTCGTGCGACGTACAGACACTGACGGCCCAGCTCACGAACCGACAGCGATTCGAGGCGTACCGGGGCGAGCAGGGAAGCGACGCCGTCATGGGTTTCACCTGGTCAGAATTTGTGCGGGTATCTCATCGAGGGGCTGTCTTCGCGAGTCCCATCAGAGGGCACAAAGGGGCGTTCATCGGATGCATCAGCGTCGATGCCAAGCATGGTCATGACGCCATGAACACAGACGACTTCTGGCACGAGGTGAACTCGTTGTGCTCCCGTATCGGTCACGACGACTTCGATGCCTTATGAGGCGGTCGGATCGGCATGCCCGGCAGCCAGGTCGGTTCAATGACGACCGCCTGCCCGCGCATCGGCGAGCCACCGAACGGCACTCCTCTCCTCTGTCGACTTTTCTGCCCATGCATCCGGGTCACAGTTCGGGACCGCGCGTCGGATGCCTCCTCTGGGGTCGTCGACGTCTCCATAGTGCCGAGGAATTACGTGGATATGAAGATGGTCGACGGTCCTGCCCGCCGCGCGGCCCTCATTCACACCGATCGTGAATCCGTCGGGACGGTACCGCTGAGTGATTTTTTGCCGGGCGACCAGGATAAGAGAATAAGCATCTTCGACTTCTTCCGGCGTGAGGTCGAAGAATGATTCGACATGGCGCTTGGGCACGATCTCCACATGCCCTTGCGCGGCAGGGAAGTTGTCATACCGGATATAAAAAGTATTGTTCTCATCCATGATGCGGTTCACATCCGGCTCCTGAAAGGCGCAAAAAATACAGCCCGCACCCCTTCGACTCCCGTTTTCCATATCCTTGACCCTTTTCCGGCCGCTCGTCAGCCAACGTTCCAGACGCACCGAGCGGAATATACGGCGTCCCAGCCGTCGCGGCAAAGAAACCGCGCCTGCCGTCGTGGTGTCGAGATCTGCGTACCTCATCGTTGGCTCGGCCCTCCAAAGGGAAGTCACGATCGACCAGGTCCAGCGCACTGTATGGGAAATTCTCATCACATCAGCCCCGAAGCTGACGAACAACGTCCCAGAACGTTAGCGAAATCCGCACCGTCGCGCTAGCCGCGCACCGCCCCCGCGATCGTCGGCGTTTCGTTGAGATAGCTCGTCGAAACGTGTTGCCGACGGAACTCCGCTGCCATATTCGGCGAAATCACGTTCGGCGTGCCGAGTCGGAGCAACCCCTCACACGTCTCATATGCTGAAACAGACTTCCCAGTTCCTAAGACGCCTGAGATCGTTGCGGAGCCAGACCGTTCACACGTGAAAGACCGAGCAATGTCCGCACCAGCAGGTCCCGGTTCCGTCCAGACGCCCGTCAATCCGCGGTCGCGGGTGCTCATCGCCAGTCTCATCGGGACGACGATCGAGTTCTACGACTTCTACATCTACGCGACCGCCGCCGTACTGGTCTTCCCCAAGCTGTTCTTCCCGAGCAGCGACCCGACCACCGCGCTGCTGTCGTCCTTCGCGGTGTTCGGTGCCGCGATGGTCGCCCGGCCGATCGGCGCCGTCTTCTTCGGGCACCTCGGGGACCGGCTCGGCCGCAAGAAGACGCTGGTGGTCTCGCTGCTCACCATGGGCCTCGCCACCTTCCTCATCGGTGTGCTGCCCACCTACGCGCAGGCAGGCTGGGCCGCCACCGCGCTGCTGGTGCTGATGCGGCTGGCGCAGGGCTTCGCGCTCGGCGGCGAGTGGAGCGGCGCCGCGCTGGTCGCGACCGAGAACGCGCCCAAGGGCAAACGCGCCCTGTACGGCACCTTCCCGCAACTGGGCGCCCCGCTGGGCTTCATCATCGGCAACGGCCTGTTCCTGGTCATCGGGGCGCTGCTGCCGTCCGCGGCCGGCGCCGACCCGACCCAGCCCTCCGACGCCTTCGTCGACTGGGGCTGGCGGGTCCCGTTCCTGTTCTCCGCGGTGATGGTCGCGATCGGCCTGTGGGTGCGGTCGCGGCTGGTGGAGTCGGCGGTGTTCGCCAGGACCCGGGAGGCCGGCCAGGTCCGGAAGCTGCCGCTGGCCACGGTCGTGCGGGGGCACTGGAGGCAGTTGATCCTCGGCACCTTCATCATGCTGGCGACGTACGTGCTGTTCTACCTGATGACCACGTTCTCGCTGAGCTACGGCCGCACCGCCGAGGACGCCGCCGTGCCGGGACTGGGGTACAGCTACACCACCTTCGTCCTGATGATGATCTTCGGGGTGCTGTTCTTCGCCGTGTTCACCCTGGTCTCCGGCCCGCTCGCCGACAAGTACGGCCGCCGCGCCACCCTGGTCTGCGTCACCGCGGGCATCGTCGTCTTCGGCCTGGTCTGGGTGCCGCTGATCGGCCTGGGCACGCTCGGCGTCGTCCTGTGGCTGGTCCTCGGCTTCACCCTGATGGGCATGACCTTCGGCCCGATGGGCGCGCTGCTGCCGGAACTCTTTCCCACCAGCGTGCGCTACACCGGCTCCGGCATCTCCTACAACGTCAGCTCGATCCTCGGGGCGGCCGTCGCCCCGTTCATCGCGGTGGCGCTGTGGGAGGCGGGCGACGGCTCGCCCTGGCTGGTCGGCGTCTACCTGTCCGCGATGGCGGTCCTGACGCTGACCGCGCTGCTGCTGGGCAAGGAGACCAAGGACGTCTCCCTCGACGACGGCGAGCCCTGCGCCGGCACCGGTGACACCGGCCGGGCCCCGGCCGCCGCCACCGCCTCCTGATCCGACCGGCGTTCACCACCGCCGTACGCCGAGCACCCGCGCGCCCGGCGTACGGCGGTGCGCCTCGGGGCATAACAACAGCCTCCGCCCCCCGGGCACTTCAGCCCCACCGGCATCCGAGGGAGTCCCATGCTGCGCGGCATCGACGTGAGCGGGTACCAGTCCGCCACCTACAGCACGGACGGCCTCTCCTTCGTCTTCATCAAGGCGACGGAGGGCCGCTCGTACGTCAACTCCAAACTCGCGGCCCAGACGGAGCGGGCCCGGGACGCCGGACTCGTCGTCGGCTTCTACCACTTCCTCTGGCCGGGCAACCTCACCGCCCAGGCCGAGTACTTCGTCTCCAAGGCCCCCGACCGCCCCGGCGACCTGCTCGCCGTCGACTGGGAGACCACCGGCGACGGCACCCACGCCAGCAACGCCGAGAAGGACCGCTTCATCCGCAAGGTGAAGGAACTGCGCCCGGACAACCGGGTGGTCCTCTACTGCAACCGGAACTTCTGGCTGAACGTCGACACCACCTCGTACGCCGGTGACGGGCTCTGGATCGCCGACTACGTCTCGGCGGGCAAGCCCCGCATCAAGGCCAGGTGGCGCTTCCACCAGTACACCGACGACCCGCTGGACAAGAACGTCGCCGACTTCGAGAGCAGAGCGGCGCTGCGGGAGTGGGCCCAGGGCGCCTGAGTCAGCCGCGGAAGTCCGCCCCGCGTTCCGGAGAGGCTTCGGCCAGGGCCTTGGTGACGGCCTCCTGGCCGGCCCGCAGGCCGTAGACCGGGGTGCCGGGCTGCTGGCGCCAGGAGTCGTCGAGGCCGCCGGCGTCGACCGTGTCGAAGCCGAGTTCGTCGATCAGGGCGCGGACCTTCGCCTTGGCCGCCTCGTCGTCGCCGGCCACGGGCAGGGCGATGCGGTCGGGGTCGCCGGCCGGGCGGTGGCGGTCGAGGATGTCCTGGGCGTAGGTGCCGTTGAACGCCTTGATCACGGGGTGGCCGAGGTGCCGCTCGGTCCAGCGGCTCTCGGTGAGGCCGTCGTCCTCGATGCCCGCGATCCGGCCGTCGCGCTGCTGCGGGTAGTAGTTGCCGGTGTCGATGACCGCGACACCCTCGGCGGCCTCGGCGAACAGGCCCGAGGGGAGGCCCGGGACCGCCTTCAGGGGGATCGTGACGACCACGACCTCGGCGCCGCGCGCCGCCTCCTCGACGGGGACGGGCCGGGCGCCGGTCTCCTCGGCGAGGGCGGTGAGGGTGTGCGGGCCGCGGGAGTTGGCGACGGAGACGTCGTGTCCGAGGGCGGTGAGCCGCCGGGTGAGGTTGCCGCCGATGTGGCCCGCGCCGATGATGCCGATCTTCATGGGTGACTCTCCTGGCCTTCCGGGTGATGGGGGATGACACGCCGTTGAGGATCGGTAACCGGTCCGGCGGGTGGGCTATTCCTCCGTACGCCCGAACAGGTGGGCGCCCGCCCGGTGACCGGACGGGCGCCCGCCGTGGCCGTCACTTGTTCAGGAACGCCCAGAACTCGTCGAACGACAGGAGCTTGTCGCCGTTCAGGTCGCGGCTGTTGATGATGGCCTCCGCGACGGACTCGGTGACGTTCCAGTCGCCCCCCTGGGCCAGGGCGGTCCTGAACTCGGCCGGGGTGATGAGACCGTCGCCGTCCGCGTCGATCCGGTCGAACTGCTTGCGTGCTTCCTCGATGTCCGCCACCGATCCGCCCCTCATCCTCGTGCTCTGGTCGTGCTGTGGTCGTCGTACTGACGCAGGTCAGATTAACGTTCCGGGCGTGAAGTCGGTGCGGCGGGAGTGTGCGGTGGGACGGACCTTGCGGGGCATCCTGGACGCGGCGGCGCGGGGGGTCTTCCCGCCGGCGGACGGGGGGACGACGGTGGTGCCCCAGGAGTCGGAGCGGGACGCCGGGGTGCTCGCGTTCACGGCGCACGCGGTGGTGTTCACCGACGAGGACCCCGGGTGGGTGCTCGGGGCGCTGGCGGCGGTGGAGTGCGACCCGCTCGCGGCGGCGACGCACGCGGGTTTCCTGACGGCTTTCGCGGAGCGGACGGGACGGACGGCCGACACGGTCGACGTGCTGCTGGTCGGGGGGCCGCTGCCGGGGTCCGCCCCGGTGCGCTGGGCCGGGGCCGGCGGTCCGGGGCACGCGCGGGCGGTCTCGGCGCGGGCGCGGCGGGACGACGTACGGGTGTGGGGCGCGGACGGCGGTGTGCTGGTGCTGGGGCGCGGGGTGGGCGGGCGGCTGGAGGCCGCGGTGGAGGTGGACGAGGAGGTACGGCAGCGGGGGCTGGGGCGGCGACTGGCGACGGCGGCGCGGCACCTGGCCGGGGGCGAGCCGGTGTGGGCGCAGGTGGCGGCGGGCAACGCCCGGAGTCTGCGCGCGTTCCTGGCGGCCGGGTTCCGGCCGGTGGGCTCGGAGGTGCTGTTCCGGCGGCGCTAGCCGTGGCGGGGGCCGTCCCGGTCCGGGACGCGCAGTTCGAACCAGGTGGTCTTGCCGCGGGGCAGGAGGTCGACGCCCCAGCGGTCGGAGAGTTTGTCGACCAGGAACAGGCCCCGGCCGCTGAGGTCCAGGGGCCGCACCGGCATCAGGCAGGGCAGGCCCCGGGAGGGGTCGCGGACCTCGACGCGGACCCAGTGGGGGCGGCGGCGCATCCGCAGGCCGAAGACGCGGGCGCCGGTGTGCCGGACGGCGTTGCCGACGAGTTCGGAGACGAGCAGGACGGTGTCCTCGGTGACCTTGGGGCCGAGGCTCCACTGGCGCAGGACCACCACCTGGGCGAGCCGGCGCGCGGTGGCCGCGGACTCCGGGCGGGAAGGCAGCGGGACCTCGGCCTCCGTGGGGTTGCCGAACAACTCCAGTGCGCGCAGCGCGCGTTCGTCCTCGATCGCCGGGGACCAGCGCGCCGCGGTGGCGCGTCCGGCTCCCCGCGGCTGATCCGTGCCCTCCAGCCCCGCCATTCCCCCATCATGGCCGCCGGGGGCGGTCCCGGGGGCCGTTCCCGGGGAATGCGCGTGCGTCGAGCGCCCGCCCGCCGACAGTCGATCGGCATATGCCAGCGGCAGATCGAAATTCGAAAAGGCGCTGCTGACCTGGGCGGACGATTCGACCGGAGGCTATCGACGGGTTCCCTCGGGGCGGTCGGCGCGAAGGCGCCGCGGGCTGCCGTAAACCGCCCCAACGAGGGAACCGCATCAGATGGCCCGTCAACAGCAACCCCTTCGGGGGGAGATTCAGAGGAACTCCGCCTTCCCGGGCCCGTCCTCGACGAAGCTGCGCATCCCGCGTTCGCGGTCCTCGGTGGCGAACAGGGCGGCGAACCACGTGCGTTCGACGGCGAGGCCGGTCTCCAGGTCCGTCTCCAGGCCGGTGTCGACGGCCTCCTTGGCCGCGCGCAGGGCGGTCGCCGGGCCCCGGGCCAGCCGGGAGGCCCAGGCGTGGGCCTGCGCGTAGACCTCGGCGGCCGGCACCACCCGGTCCACCAGGCCCAGGGCCAGTGCCTCCTCGGCCCCGACCTGGCGGCCGGTGAAGATCAGGTCCTTGGCCCTGGACGGGCCGACCAGCCGGGACAGCCGCTGGGTGCCCCCGGCGCCGGGGATCAGGCCGAGCAGGATCTCGGGCTGGCCGAGCCTGGCGTCGGCGGCGGCGATCCGGAAGTCCGCGCAGAGCGCCAGTTCGCAGCCGCCGCCCAGGGCGTACCCGGTCACGGCCGCCACCACCGGCTTGGGGATGCGGGCGACCGCCGTGAAGGAGTCCTGGAGGGCGCGGGCGCGCAGCACCATCGCCGCGTGGTCCATCGCCCGCATCTCCTTGATGTCCGCGCCGGCCGCGAACACCTTCTCGCCGCCGTAGAGCACCACGGCGCGTACGTCCTGGCGGCCCGCGGCCTCCTCGGCCAGTTCCTTGAGGCGGTCCTGGGTGGCGGTGTCCAGCGCGTTCATGGGCGGGCGGTCCAGGCGCAGGGTGCCGACGCCGTCCGCGACTTCGAGGGTCACTGTCATGCCCAGAGGTTAACGGGCATTAACGGCGCCGGCGAAGGCCGGGCGGACGCGCTCCGGGTCAGGACTTCCACTTCTCCCAGGACATGTTCCAGCCGTTGTACCCGTTGTCCGGGGCGACGGTGGCGTCGTCGGAGTTCTTGACGACGACCACGTCGCCGATCATCGAGTTGGCGAAGAACCAGGCGCCCGGCGCCTTCTCGTCCCAGCCGCCGCGGGTGTCGCGCAGGCCGACGCAGCCGTGGCTGGCGTTGCGGTTGCCGAAGGCGTCGCCGCCCCAGTAGTTGCCGTGGATGAAGGTGCCGGAGGTGGTCAGGCGCATGGCGTGCGGCACGTCCTTGATGTCGTACTCGCCGCCGTAGCCGACCGTCTCGCCGTTCATGCGGGTCACCGAGAGCTTCTCGCTGATGACCATCTGGCCGTTCCAGGTCTCGTAGCCGGGGGCGCCGGTGGTGACGGGGACGGTCTTGACGGTCTTGCCGTCGCGGGTGACCTTCATGGTCAGCTTCTTGGCGTCGACCACGGAGACCTGGTTGCGGCCGATGGTGAAGGAGACCTTCTTGGCCTGCTCGCCGTAGACGCCGTCGCGGCCCTCGACGCCGTCGAGGTTGAGGTCGACGGTGACCTTGGTGCCGGCCTTCCAGTACTTCTCGGGCCGGAAGTCGAGGCGGTCGTTGCCGAACCAGTGGCCCTCGACATCGACGGCCGGTTCGGTCTTGACGCTGATGGACTTCTCGACGTCCTCGGGGTTGGTGATGCCCCGGGTGAAGCGGATCGAGAACGGCATTCCGACGCCGACCTTCGAGCCGTCCTCGGGGGTGAACTCGCCGATGAAGGTGTTCTTCGGCGTCAGTGTGGTGAAGCGGGAGTCCTCCGCCGCCGTGCGGCCCTCGGCGTCCTTGGCGACCGCGTGCACGCTGTACGTGGTGGAGGCGGCCAGGTGGGTGGACGGCGTCCAGGTGGCGCCGTCCCCGGATATCTTCCCGTCGACCCGCTGGCCCTCGGCGTCCTTGACCTCGACCTCGGTCAGTCTGCCCTTGGCGGCGGCGACCTTGAGGGCGCCGCTGGTGTCCACCGACTTGGCCCCGTTCCCGGGGGCGATGGTGACCACGGCTTCGGACTGCTCGCTGCGGGCGGCGGTGGAGTCCGTGCCCCCGCCCTTGCCGGACCCGGACGACCCGCCGGAGTCCGACCCTCCCCCGCCGCACGCGGTGACCGCCAGCAGCAGCGTTCCGACGATCAGTGCCGGCAGCCTCCCGCCGTTCCGCCCCCGTATGCCCGCCGACGTCCCCGATATCGGACGCACGTTCACCTTGTCTCCCCTCGCCGGGCCCGGTCCGGCCCGCACCCCTGGTGCGCCTGCGCGCACCGGCGCATAGTAACCGCAGGCCAAAGGCATACTGGAGGGGGCAACTGTCACCGTTGTGTACCGAGTTCGGGCCGGGGCGGCGGGGTCAGTACAGCGCGCTGCCCGCCCGCCACGCCCGCCAGCTCATGTTCCAGCCACCGAGCCCGTTGCCGGGGGAGACCTTCCTGTCCTTGCTGCGGACCACCTCCACGACATCGCCGACGAGGCTGCGGTCGAAGAACCAGCCGGCCGGGGTGCCCGCCCCGCCGCCCTTGACGTCGCGCAGCCCGATGCAGCCGTGGCTGACGTTGGTCCTGCCGAACACCTCGCGCTCGGCCCAGTAGTTGCCGTGCAGGAAGGTGCCGGAGTCGGTCAGCCGCATGGCGTGCGGGACGTCCTTGATGTCGTACTCGCCGCCGAAGCCGACCGTGCGGCTGTTCATGCGGGTGACGTCGAGCATCTCGGTGACCACCATCTTGCCGTTGTACGTGGTGGTCTTCGCGGCGCCCGCGGTGATCGGCACGGTGGCCAGGAGCTGCCCGTCGCGGCGGACCTTCATGGTCTTGGCGGCGGCGTCCACGACCGACACCTGGTGCCGGCCGACGGTGAAGGCGACCGTCTTGTGCTGGAGCCCGTAGACCCCCGGGGCGCCCTCGACGTCGCGCAGCCTCAGGGCGACGGTGACCTCGGTGCCGGGCTTCCAGTAGTGCCGGGGGCGGAAGTCGAGGCGGTCCCGGCCGAACCAGTGCGGGCGGATCTCCACGGCCGGGCGCGCGGTGACCGTCACGGCGCGTTCGACGGCGGCGCGGTCGGCGATCGCCCGGTTGAACTCCAGGGAGACGATCATGCCGGTGCCGACGGTGGAGCGGTCCTCGGGGGTGACGTAGCCGATGAACCGCTTCCCGGGGACGTACGTCGTGAAGGCGGCGTGCCGGGCGGAGCGGCGGCCCCGCTCGTCCACGGCGACGGCGTCGACGGTGTACCGCGCGGCGAGCGCGAGCCGCTTGTCGTCGGGTTCCCAGCGCCGGCCGTCGGCGGAGATCCGGCCGGGCACCGGGGCCTGCCGGGCGTCCTGGGACTTCACCGCCCGCACCGACTCCAGTCGCCCGGCGGGCACCCGGACGGACAGTTCCCGGCCCGGCCGTACGCCCTTGGCGCCGTCGTCCGGGAAGATGCGGATCAGGTCCTCGGCGGCGGGGGGCTTGCCGAAGACGCCGCCGGGTCCGGTGCCGCCGGCGGAGCAGCCGGCCGCGACGGCCAGCAGTCCCGCCCCTGTCAGTACGGCGGCCAGGCCGGCCCCCGCGCGCCGCGTGCGTCCATGTAGGTGCCTCACACCCACCCGTAACGACCGGTCGGCCCGGGGGAAACGTGAGTGCGAGCCACACGCTGGGAAGAACACTGAGGAGGACGACGCGACGCGGAGCGGCGACCGGGACGCCGTACGCCCTTTTCATCCGTGTTCGCCGGCCGTTCCACGAGCCGCGGGAGGCTGACAGGTGTCCAGCGCAGCCGAGCAGGAGTCGGTGACCGGGAAACCGGCCGCCGCCGAGGGGCGGCCCGCCGCGGTCAACGGCCTGCGGCGGGCCGCCCCGCCGCCGCGGGTGCCCGCGTGGCCGGGTACGCCGGTGCCGCTCGGCGCCCGGTTCCGGACCGGCCCGGACGGGGTGGCGGGCACCAACTTCGCGCTGTGGGCCGGCGGCGCGGAGGCGGTGGAGCTGTGCCTGTTCGACGCGCACGGCGTGGAGAGCCGGGTGCCGCTGACCGAGCTGACGCACGAGATATGGCACGGCTTCGTGCCGGGCGTGCGGCCGGGGCAGCGCTACGGCTACCGGGTGCGCGGCCGCTGGGACCCGTGGACCGGCGCCCGCTGGAACCCGGCGAAGCTGCTGCTGGACCCGTACGCCCGCGCGGTCGACGGCGACTTCACGCTGCCGCCGGAGGTGTACGGGCACGTCCGGGACTGGCCGGAGCGGCATGTCGCCGACACCGTGCGCGACGACCGCGACTCCGCCCCGTACGTGCCCAAGGGCGTCGTCGTCCACGACGACGACGACTGGTCGGACGACCACCGCCCCAAGACGCCGTGGGCGGACTCGGTCATCTACGAACTGCACGTCAAGGGCTTCACCCGGCGCCACCCCGGCGTCCCCGAGCGGCTCCGCGGCACCTACGCGGGCCTGGCCCACCCGGCGGCGATCGAGCACCTGGTGACGCTGGGCGTGACGGCGGTGGAGCTGCTGCCGGTGCACCAGTTCGCGCACGAGAGCCATCTGCTCGACCGCGGCCTGCGCAACTACTGGGGCTACAACTCCATCGGCTACTTCGCCCCGCACGCCGCCTATGCCGCCACCGGCACCACCGGCGGCCAGGTCGGCGAGTTCAAGCGGATGGTCCGGGCGCTGCACGCGGCCGGCATCGAGGTCATCCTCGACGTGGTCTACAACCACACCGCCGAGGCCGGCGAGCTGGGCCCGACACTCTCCCTGAAGGGCATCGACAACCGCGGCTACTACCGCCTCCAGCCGGACGCCCGCCGGTACGCCGACTACACCGGCTGCGGCAACACCCTGCACGTCGTCCAGCCGCACGTCCTGCGGCTGATCACCGACTCGCTGCGCTACTGGGTCACCGAGATGGGCGTCGACGGCTTCCGCTTCGACCTGGCGGCGGCGCTGGCCCGCTCGATGCACGACGTGGACATGCTCTCCCCGTTCCTCGCGGTGATCGCCCAGGACCCGGTGCTGCGCCGGGTCAAGCTGATCGCCGAGCCCTGGGACATCGGCTCGGGCGGCTACCAGGTGGGTGCCTTCCCGCCGCTGTGGACCGAGTGGAACGACCGCTACCGCGACACCGTCCGGGACTTCTGGCGGCACGCCCTGCCCGACGTACGGGAGATGGGCTACCGGCTCTCCGGCTCCAGCGACCTGTACGCGTGGGGCGGGCGCCGCCCGTACGCCTCGGTCAACTTCGTCACCGCGCACGACGGCTTCACCCTGCGCGACCTGGTGAGCTACGAGCGCAAGCACAACGAGGCCAACGGCGAGGGCAACCGGGACGGCACGGACGACAACCGGGCGTGGAACTGCGGCGCCGAGGGCGAGACCGACGACGAGCGGATACGGGCCCTGCGCCGGCGCCAGGTGCGCAACCTGCTGACCACGCTGCTGCTGTCGACGGGCGTGCCGATGCTGGTCGCCGGCGACGAGATGGGGCGCACCCAGGGCGGCAACAACAACGCCTACTGCCAGGACAACGAGGTGGGCTGGGTGGACTGGAGCCTGCTCCAGGACCCGGGCTGGCGGGGCGTGGCCGAGCTGACCGCCCGGCTGATCGCGCTGCGCCACCGGCACCCGGTGCTGCGCCGCCGCGCCTTCTTCTCCGGCCGCGCGCACTCCGCGGACGGGCTGCGCGACCTGGCCTGGTTCACCCCGCGCGGCACGGAGATGACGGAAGGGGACTGGTTCGCGCCCTGCGCCACCCTCGGCATGTACCTCTCCGGGCGGGACATACCGGGCCGGGACGAGCGCGGCGAGGCCGTCGTCGACGACGGCTTCCTGGCCGTCCTGCACGCCGGTGAGCGGCCGGTGCCCTTCGTGCTGCCGGCGGCGCCGTGGGCGCGGCGGTACGAGGTGGTCGTGGACACCGGCCGGGAGGAGCAGGGCGAGGCG
Source organism: Streptomyces sp. NPDC000134 (assembly GCF_042899225.1). NCBI lineage: Bacteria > Bacillati > Actinomycetota > Actinomycetes > Kitasatosporales > Streptomycetaceae > Streptomyces > Streptomyces sp. NPDC000134. The sequence continues at coordinate 13,600 of NZ_JBIAZN010000013.1, read as the reverse complement.
CCGGGCGAGTACCACCCGGCGGGGGCGCCGGTCACCGTGCCGCCGCGGACGGTACTGCTGCTGCGGGCCCTGGGCTGACAGCGCGCCGCGTCCGGCGCCCGGTCCCGGCCCGCCGGCGCCCGGACGCGGCCGTCGTCCCGTCGCGGCCGACATTGCGGGTCCGTGAAATCGCCGACGATCTTCTTGACCGGTGTCCGGCCGGGCTGGGAACGTCCCTGGTCATGAGGACTGCCGCTGCCCACAGGGTCGTGCGCGTCGCACTCGTGCGACGACGCCATGTCGACCTGTGCCGCCAGTCCGGCGCGCTCTGTCACTGACCCGCGCCGCACCCCCCTCTCTCTTCTCGTTCTCCTCGTTCTCCTCTCCCTTTTCCCTTTTTCGCTCCCTCCTTCCCCTGGGGATCACGCATGTCCGAGATATCCCGCCGTGCCTTCGGCGGTCTGGTCGGCGGTGGCGCGGCGGTGGCCGTGGCCGGCGCCGCCGCCCCCGCCGCCGAGGCCGCCGCCCCCGCCGAGCGCCCGTTCCGGGCCCGTCCCTCCGGGCGGCCCGGCAGACGCCCCAACGTCCTGTTCATCCTCGGCGACGACCTCGGCTGGGCCGATCTGTCCTCCTACGGCGCCCCGCACATCAAGACGCCCCACCTGGACAGGCTGGCCGCGCAGGGCGTGCGCTTCACCAACGCCTACGCCGGGTCGGCGACCTGCTCCCCGACCCGGTTCAGCCTCTACACCGGCCGCCACCCCGGCCGTACCAAGGGCGGCCTCGCCGAGCCCATCGGCAGCCGCACCCAGGGCCTGGAGCCCGGCCACCCCACCCTGGCCTCGCTGCTGAAGAAGGCCGGGTACGACACCGCGCTGATCGGCAAGTGGCACTGCGGCTTCCTGCCGGACTACGGGCCCACCAAGTCCGGCTGGGACGAGTTCTTCGGCAACTTCGGCGGCGCCCTGGAGTACTTCTCCAAGCTCGGCCAGCTCGGCGACTACGACCTGTACGAGGGCGACGCCGAGTACAAGGACCTGCGCTACTACACCACCATCCTGACCGAGCGGGCCGTCGAGTACGTCTCCCGCGACCACGACCGGCCCTGGCTGCTCAACCTCAACTTCACCACCCCGCACTGGCCGTGGCTGACCGAGGACGACGAGGAGGCCGGCGCCGAGATCGCCAGCAAGCTCCGCGCCGGGGGCGTGCTGGGCGCACTCCAGCACGGTGACGGCGGCTCGGTGGAGAAGTACAAGGCGATGGTGGAGGACCTCGACGCCTCGGTCGGCAAGGTGCTCGCCGCGCTGCGCCGCTCCGGGCAGGAGGACGACACCGTCGTCGTCTTCGCCAGCGACAACGGCGGCGAGCGGTTCTCGTACCAGTGGCCGCTCAGCGGCGCCAAGTCCGTGCTGCTGGAGGGCGGCATCCGGGTGCCGACCATCCTGCGCTGGCCCGCCCGGATCGACGGCCGCCAGGTCAGCCACGAGCCCGTCTACTCCCCGGACTGGACGGCGACCCTGCTGGAACTGGGCGGCGCCCGCCCCGACCCGGCCTACCCCCTGGACGGGCAGAGCCTCGCCGGGTACCTGCTGCGCGGCCAGAAGCTCCCCGAGCGGGACCTGTTCTGGCGGGTGCGGGGCAACCGGGCGCTGCGGCGCGGCGACTTCAAGTACTACCGGGACGCCGCCGGCAGGGACCACCTTTACGACCTCGCCGCCGACGTCCGGGAGCAGGCCGACCTCGCCGCCGACCGGCCCGAACTCCTGGCCGAACTGCGGGCGGCCTGGGAGAAGGTGAACGGCACGCTGCTGCCCTACCCGGCGTCCTGATCCCCGCGGGGGTGCTTCCGTACGACCCCGGTGCCGCCGGAAACTCGGTGGGCACTGTCAGTGGCGATCCGTAGGCTCGCTGCTGATGACCACGACACCCCTCGCCGCGCCCGCCCCCGCCCAGGACCGGTCCGCCGTACGGACGCTGCTCCGGCTGTGGCCGTACGTGCGGCCGGTGCGGGCGCGGCTGTTCACCGCCGCGTTCGTGGCGGTCCTCGCCTCCTGCGTGGGGCTGGTGATCCCGCTCGTCCTGAAGTGGATGGTCGACGGTCCGATCTCCGGCCGGGACCCGGCCGGGGTCTGGCTCGGCGCGCTGTACCTGCTGCTGCTGGGCTGCGCGGAGGCGCTGCTGTTCGGGCTGCGGCGGTGGCTGGTGGCCCGGCCGCTGTCCGGCGTCGAGGCGGCGATGCGGGCGGATCTGTACCGGCACCTCCAGCGGCTGCCGGTGGCCTTCCACGACCGCTGGCCCTCGGGGCAGTTGCTGTCCCGGGGCACGACGGATCTGATGCTGCTGCGGATGTTCCTCGCCTTCCCGCTGACGTTCCTGCTGGTCAACGGGGTGACGATCCTCATCGGCGTAATCATCATGCTGGTGCAGGACTGGCCGCTGGGGCTGGTCGTCCTCGGGCCCGCGGTGCCGATGATCGTGACCTGCGCCGTCTTCGAGCGGAAGTACTCCGAGGTCGCGCGGCGGGCGCAGGACCAGGTCGGGGACTTGACCACGGTCGTCGAGGAGAGCGTGCTCGGCATCCGGGTCATCAAGGGGTTCGGGCGGCACCGCAGCCAGGCGCGGGCGTTCCGGGAGCTGTCCGGGAAGCTGCGCGGGACGGAGCTGCGCAAGGCGAGGCTGCTGGCGGCCATCTGGGCGGTGATCGTGACGCTGCCGGAGCTGGCGATCGGGGCCGCGCTGGTCGTCGGGGCGGTGCGGGTCGCGGACGGGGCGCTGTCGGCGGGGACGCTGGTGGCGTTCCTGTCGACGGCGCTGGCGCTGCGCTGGCCGGTGGAGTCGATCGGTTTCCTGCTGGCGATGAGCCAGGAGGCGGCGACGGCCACGCAGCGGTACTTCGAGGTGATGGACGAGCGGGCGGAGACGCCGGGGCCGGACGTGCCGGTGGGCCGGACGCCCGGCCCGGCGGCGCGGGGCGCCGACGGCGGGACGGCCGAGGGCCCGACGGCCGACGGCCTGCGGTTCGAGAACGTCCGGTTCCGGTATCCCGACGCCGATCCCGGCTCCCCGCCCGTCCTCGACGGGGTCGACCTGCACATCCGATCCGGGGAGTCGATGGCGCTGGTCGGGGCCACCGGCAGCGGGAAGACGACGCTCACCGCGCTGGTGCCGCGGCTGCACGAGGTGACCGGGGGGCGGATCACGCTCGACGGGGTGGACATCGCCGCGCTGCCCCGGGAGGAACTGCGCGCGAAGGTGGCCGTCGCGTTCGAGGAGCCGACGCTGTTCTCGGCCGGCGTCGGGGAGAACGTACTGATGGGGGCGGGCGGCGACGCCGACGAGGCGGAGCTGCGGCGGGCCCTGGCCGTCGCGCAGGCGGACTTCGTGCACGCCCTGCCGCAGGGCGTCGACACCCAGGTCGGCGAGCAGGGCCTGAGCCTGTCCGGCGGTCAGCGGCAGCGGCTGGCGCTGGCCCGCGCGGTGGTCGGCCGGCCCCGCTTCCTGGTCCTCGACGACCCGCTGTCCGCGCTGGACGTGCACACCGAGGCCGCCGTGGAGGCCGCGCTGCGCCGGGTGCTGGCGGACACCACCGCGCTGATCGTCGCCCACCGGCCGTCCACCGTGCTGCTCGCCGACCGGGTCGCCCTGCTGTCCGGGGGCCGGATCACCGCCGTCGGCACCCATCACGAACTGCTGCGCGGCAACGCCGAGTACGCCCACCTGATGTCGGGCGACGGGGAGGACGACGACCGATGACGGCGCCCACCACCACCGCCCCGGCCAAGGACGGGCCCGGCGACGACCGGGCCTCCGGCGGCGACCCCTTCGACCGGGACGTGCTGCCCACCCCGCCCGGCGCCACCGCCGCGCTGCTGCGCTCCCTGCTGGCCCCGATGCGGGCCCGCGTCGCCGTCACCACGCTCCTGCTGCTGCTCCAGCAGGCGGCGCTGCAAGCGGGCCCGCTGCTGGTGGCGTACGCCATCGACCACGCCGTGCCCGCGCTGCGCGGCGACGACCGGGGGCCGCTGGTCGCGGTCGGCGCGGGATACCTGCTCTGCTCGGCGGCGGGCGGCGCCCTGCAGTACGCGTTCGTCGGGGCCGCCGCCCGCGTCAACCAGGACGTGCTGCTCGACCTGCGCGGCCGGATCTTCCGGCACGCCCAGGCGCTCAGCGTCGACTTCCACGAGCGCTACACCTCGGGCCGGCTGATCTCCCGCGCCACCACCGACGTCGAGTCGCTGCGCGAACTGCTCAGCGAGGGTCTGCAGGAACTGGTCACGGTCGTCCTGTCCTTCGTCTACATCTCGGCGATGCTGCTCTGGCTGGACCTCGGCCTGGGGGCCGTCGCCGTGGCGTCGTTCGGGCCGCTGTACGCGCTGGTGCGCGCCTACCGGCGGCGGGCGGGGCGGGTGTACCGCAAGCGGTCCACGGCGATCGCCGGGGTGATCGTGAGGTTCGTGGAGACGATGAACGGCATCCGGCCGGTGCGCGCCTTCCGCCGCGAGGCCGCCAACGACGCCGGCTTCGCCGTGCTGAACCGGCGGCACGAGCGGACCAACGGCGACGCGCTGCTGGAGATGGCCCGCTATGTCACCGGCTCCCGGCTGGTCGCCAACACGGCCGTCGCCGGCATCGTGCTGTGGGGTGCCTACCGGGTGGCGGACGGCACCCTGGCCCTCGGGGTGCTGGCGGCGGCGGTGCTGTACCTGCGGCGGCTGTACGACCCGATCGACCGGCTCGGCATGTTCCTGAACTCGTACCAGTCGGCGGCGGCCTCCCTGGAGAAGATCGCGGGCCTGCTGGCGCAGACGCCGTCCGTGCCGGAGCCGCGGGCGCCCGAGGAGCTGCCCCCGCTGGAGTCGGAGCACCCCGGCCGGGAGGTCGTCTTCGACGGGGTGAGCTTCGCCTACCGCACCGGCGGGGAGGTGCTGCCGCGCTTCGACCTGACGATCCCCGCCGGGCAGACCGTCGCGGTCGTCGGCTCCACCGGCGCGGGCAAGTCGACCCTGGCCAAGCTGCTGGCCCGGTTCTACGACCCGACCCACGGCCGGGTCCTGCTCGACGGCACCGACCTGCGCGACCTCGCCGTGCCCGAGCTGCGGCGGGGGGTGGTGATGGTGACGCAGGAGGCGTTCCTGTTCTCCGGCACGGTCGCCGAGAACATCGCCATCGGGCGTCCGGAGGCGACCCGGGAGGAGATCGAGCGGGCCGCGAAGGCGATCGGCGCGCACGACTTCATCGGCGCGCTGCCCGACGGCTACGACACCGACGTCCGCAAGCGGGGCGGCCGGATCTCCGCCGGCCAGCGGCAACTGGTGGCGTTCGCGCGGGCGCTGCTCGCCGACCCGGCGGTGCTGATCCTCGACGAGGCGACCAGCTCGCTGGACGTGCCCGGCGAGCGGGCGGTGCAGCGGGCTATGGCGACGGTCCTGACCGGCCGTACGGCGGTGGTGATCGCGCACCGGCTGTCCACCGTGGCGATCGCCGACCGGGTGCTGGTCATGGCGGACGGCCGGATCGTGGAGGACGGCACCCCGGCCGAACTGATCGCCGGCACCGGCCGGTTCGCGGCCCTGCACCGCGCGTGGCGCGACAGCCTGGCCTGACGACGACCGACCGCGAGGGGGACGGATGATCGACGCCTACGAGGACCCCGGCACGCCCGACGTCCGGGGCGGCTGGCGCTACCTGGGGTGGCTGGTCGCCCGGCAGCGGGGGCGCTGCGCGGCGGGCGCGCTGCTGGCCAGCGTCTGGATGGTGCTGCTGGCCGCCACGCCGTATCTGATGGCGCGGGCCGTCGACCACGGGCTGGAACCCGGTGATCTGGGCGCGCTCGCGGGCTGGACGGGTGCGCTGGCCGCCGTGGGGGCGGGCAACGCCTGGGTGGGTGTGCTGCGCCACCGCACGATGACCCGGGTCCGGATGGACGCCAACTTCCGTACGGTCAAGCTCGTCGTCGGCCACGCGGCCCGGCTCGGCTCGGCGCTGCGCGGGCAGGTGGGCGCCGGGGAGGTCGTCACCATCGGGGTGGGCGACGTGCTGACCATCAGCCAGTCCCTGTCGGCCGTGGGGCCCGGCGTCGGCGCGGTCGCCGCCTACGCGGTGGTCGGTGCCCTGATGGTGTCCGTGTCGCCGCGGCTCGCCCTGGTGGTGCTGATCGGGATGCCGGTGCTGGGGGTGCTGCTGGGGCCGCTGATGGGGAAGCTGCAGGGCCGGGAGGCGGAGTACCGGGACCGGGCAACCCTGCTGACCGCGCGGATCGGGGACCTCGCGGGCGGGCTGCGGGTGCTCAACGGCCTGGGCGGCAAGGACCTGCTCGCGGACGCCTTCCGCCGCGACTCGGCGCGGCTGCGCGCCCAGGGCTACCGGGTCGGCGCGGTGACCAGTTGGGTCCAGGCCCTCGGCGTGGGGCTGCCGGTGCTGTTCCTGGCGCTGGTGACCTGGCTGGGGGCGCGGCAGGTCGCGCAGGGCCGGATCAGCGTGGGCGAACTGGTCTCGGTGTACGGCTATGTCGTGGCGCTGGGCTGGCCGGTGGTGTTCCTCATCGAGGTGGGCCAGTACCTCAGCCGGGGGGTGGTGGCCGCCCGCCGGGTCGTGGCGTTCCTGCGCCTGGCGCCCGAGCCGGACGGCGGCACCGCCGCCGCCCCCGCCGGGCCGGCCGAGCTGTACGACCCGGTCTCCGGGGTCCGGGTCCCGCCGGGCGGGCTCACCGCGCTGACCGGGGCCCGGCCGGGCGACCTGGCAGCGGTGGCCGACCGGCTCGGCCGCTACGGTCCGACGGAGGTCACCTGGGGCGGCGTACCGCTGGCACAGGTCCCGCTGGCCCAGGTCCGTGACCGGGTCCTGGTCGCCGAGCCCGACGCGGACCTGTTCGCGGGCCCGCTGCGCGAGGTGCTCGGCGCGCGGCGGGACGCCGGGGACCGGGACGTCCTGCGCGCCCTCCACGCGGCCGCCGCCGACGACGTCGTGCGGGCCCTGCCCGAGGGGCTGGACTCGGCGGTCGACGCCCAGGGCCGGAACCTGTCCGGCGGGCAGCGGCAGCGGGTCCGGCTGGCGCGGGCGCTGCTGGCCGACCCCGAGGTGCTGATCGCGGTGGAGCCGTCCTCGGCCCTGGACGCGCACACCGAGGCCCTGGTGGCGGACCGGCTGCGGGCGGCCCGCGCGGGCCGTACCACCGTGGTGGCCTGCACCTCCCCGCTGCTGCTGGACCGCGCGGACCTCGTGCACCACCTGGTGGACGGCAAGGTCGCGGCCACCGGCACGCACCGCGAACTCCTCGCCCGCGACCCGGGGTACCGGGCGCTGGTCGCGCGGGACGCCGACCAGGAGGAGGCCGCGCGATGACACCGGGACACCTGCCCGTGGCCGGCCGGGACGCGGTCCGCCGGGCGGCGGCCGGCCTGGTGCGGGCCGACGCCCGGTCCTTCGCCCTGGTCCTCGCCCTGAACGCGCTGGCCGCGCTGGCCGGACTCGCCGGTCCGTGGCTGCTGGGCCGCATCATCGACGGGGTGCGGGCCGGGACCGGGGCGGCCGCCGTCGACCGGATGGCGCTGGCGATCCTGCTGTGTGCGCTGGCGCAGTTGCTGCTGGCCCGCTGGGCCCGCTATGCGGGGCACCGCTTCGGCGAGCGGGCCCTGGCCCGGGTCCGGGAGCGGTTCGTGGACCGGGCGCTGGCCCTGCCCGCCTCGGTGGTGGAGCGGGCCGGCACCGGGGACCTGACGACCCGGGGCACGGCCGACGTGACCGCCGTCGGCACGACCCTGCGGGACGCCGGACCGGACCTGCTGGTCAACGCGGTACAGGCGCTGTTCCTGACCGCCGCGGTGTTCGTCCTGGACCCGCTGCTCGGCGTGGTCGGCGTGCTCGCCCTGCTGCCGGTCCGGGGCGCCCTGCGCTGGTATCTGCGCCGGGCCCGCGCCGCCTACCTCGCCGAGGGCGCCGCCACCTCCGACGTCGCCGAGGTCCTCGCCGCCACGGTCTCCGGGGCCCGCACGGTGGAGGCGTTCGGGCTGGCCGGGCGGCGGATCGCGGCGAGCCGCGAGGCCCTGGAGGCGTCCCGAGGCACCCGGTTCCACACGCTGTACCTGCGCTCGGTCTTCTTCCCGGTGGTGGAGTTCTGCTATGTCCTGCCGGTGGCGGGCGTCCTGCTGGCCGGCGGGGTGCTGCACGCGCGGGGGGCGGCGAGCGTGGGGACGGTGGTGGCCTGTGCCGTGTACTTCCAGCGGTTGGCCGGGCCGCTCGACGAGGTGCTGGTGCACGTGGAGCAGCTCCAGGCCGGCGGCGCCTCCTTCGCCCGGGTGGAGGGCCTCGCCGCCGCGCCCCGCGCCGCCGTCGACGACGCGCTGGTGCCGGTGGGCGACCGGATCGACGTCGTCGGGGCGCGGTACGCCTACGACCGGGGCGGCGAGGTGCTGCGCGGGGTGGACCTCACCGTGCGGCCCGGGGAGAGGCTGGCGGTGGTCGGGCCGTCGGGGGCGGGCAAGACGACGCTGAGCCGTCTGCTGGCGGGCGTGGACGCGCCGACCGCCGGTTCGGTGACGGTGGGCGGGGTGCCGGTGGTCGCGCTGGGCCCGGAGCAACTGCGCCGCCAGGTCGTGCTGGTCACCCAGGAGCACCACGTGTTCCTCGGCACGGTCCGCGACAATCTGCTGATCGCCGAACCGGCCGCCACGGACGAGCGGTTGTGGGAGGCGCTGGAGGCGGTCGGCGCCGCCGACCGGGTGCGCGCCCTGCCCGACGGGCTCGGCACCGAACTGGGCGGGCCCGGCCGCCGCGTCGACGGCGCCGAGGCGCAGTGCCTGGCGCTGGCCCGGGTGGTGCTGGCCGACCCGCACACCGTAATCCTCGACGAGGCCACCGCCCTGCTCGATCCGACGACCGCCCGGCACACCGAGCGGGCCCTCGCCGCCGTGCTGCGCGGCCGTACGGTGATCGCGGTCGCCCACCGGCTGCACACCGCGCACGACGCCGACCGGGTGGCCGTGATGGAGGACGGCCGGATCACCGAACTCGGCGGTCACGACCGGCTGGTCGCGGCCGGCGGGGCCTATGCGGCACTGTGGGCGTCCTGGCACGGCGACGCGCCGTCTGACAGCTCCGGTCGCCGGAACCTAGGCTAGGGCCCCATGTCCTTCACGTACGACGCCGTCGGCGTCACCCGCGAGCAGGGCGGCACCTGCCCGCCGGGCTTCCACCCGCTGCACGTACGCACCCGCCTGGGCGAGGGGGAGCCCGTCTTCCGCCGGGCGGCCGAGGCGGTGCTGACCTGGGAGATGCACCGGTCGGTGGGGGTCGGCCTCGACGCGGGCGCGGACCGTGCCGCGCCCGGCGTCGACGTCACCGTCACCCTGGCCGGGGTGATCAAGGCACCGTGCCGGGTGGTGTGGACGGTGGAGGAACCCCGCCGCGCGGGCTGGGCGTACGGCACCCTGCCCGGCCACCCGGAGTGCGGCGAGGAGTCCTTCGTCGTGGACCGCACGGGCGACGGCACGGTCTGGCTGACCGTGACCGCCTTCAGCCGCCCCGCCAAGTGGTACGCCAAGGCGGGCGGGGCGGCCACCCGCGGCCTGCAGCACGCGTACGCCCGGCGCTGCGGGCTCGTGCTGCGCCGGCTGACCGCGGGCGAGGCCGAGGACTGAGGGCCCCCGGCTCCCGGGGGCCCCGGGCGGGTCACCGCATCAGCAGTCCCGCCTCCTCCACCAGGTCCTGCGAGGGCAGCGCGACCAGCCCGAGTTCCGCGGCCGAGGCCAGTCCCGGGTGGGCGGGCAGGACGCGGACCGTGTAGCCGAAGGGCCCGGTGCGGTCCAGGGCGAGCGGGCCCTCGTAGACCCAGCGGCCCTCCAGGTCGGGGCCGCCCGAGGGTTTCAGCGGGACCGTGTCGGCGTCGGTGATGCGGTCCTCGGTGTCCACCCGGCCGGAGACCGCCTGCACCTCCACGTCGTCCGGGCCGAGGTCCCCGAGGCGGACGCGGACCCGCAGCCCGACGGTGGTGCCGAGTTCCGCGGTGGCCGTGGCGGCGGACGTCTCCACGTGGTCGACGCTCACCCCGTGCCAGGCGGAGCGCACCCTGGTCTTCCAGTCGGCGAGGTCGCGGGCGGAGTCGGGGTCCATCGCGCGGTGGGCCGCGGCGGCGGGGGCGTAGAGCCGGTCCACGTACTCGCGGACCATGCGTCCGGCCAGCACCTTGGGGCCGAGCAGGCTGAGGGTCTGGCGGACCATCTCGATCCAGCGGTCGGGCAGGCCGCTGCGTCCGCGCTCGTAGAAGCGCGGGGTGACCCGCTGTTCCAGCAGGTCGTAGAGGGCGTCGGCCTCTATGGCGTCGCGCCGGTCGGCGTCGGTGCCGGAGCCGTCGGCGGTGGGGATGGCCCAGCCGAAGTCGGGCTGGAACCACTCGTCCCACCAGCCGTCCAGGACGGAGAGGTTGAGGCAGCCGTTGAGGGCGGCCTTCATCCCGGAGGTGCCGCACGCCTCCAGCGGCCGCAGCGGGTTGTTCAGCCAGATGTCGCAGCCGGGGTAGAGCTTCTGCGCCATCGCCATGCCGTAGTCGGGCAGGAAGACGATGCGGTGGCGCACCCGGGGGTCGTCGGCGAACCGGACGAGTTCCTGGACCAGCTTCTTGCCGCCGTCGTCGGCCGGGTGCGCCTTGCCGGCGACGACGATCTGGACCGGCCGCTCGGGGTGCAGCAGCAGTTCCCTCAGCCGGTCCGGGTCCCGCAGCATCAGCGTCAGCCGCTTGTACGACGGGACGCGCCGCGCGAAGCCGATGGTGAGGACGTCCGGGTCCAGGACGCCGTCGATCCAGCCCAGTTCGGCGGTGCCCGCGCCGCGCTGCCGCCAGGAGGCGCGCAGCCGGGTGCGTACCTCGGTGACGAGCTGTTCGCGCAGGGTGCGGCGCAGCTCCCAGATGTCCTCGGCGGGGATGTCGGCGACGGCGTCCCAGCGGTCGGAGCCGCCGACGGTGAGCGCGTCCTCGGTGCGCTGCACGCCGATCTGCCGGGCGCCGAGCCGGAACACCTCGGGGGCGACCCAGGTGGGGGCGTGCACGCCGTTGGTGACGGAGGTGATGGGCACCTCGTCGGCGTCGAAGCCGGGCCACAGGCCGGAGAACATCTCGCGGCTGACCCCGCCGTGCAGCAGGGAGACGCCGTTGGCGCGCTGGGCCAGGCGCAGGCCCATCACGGCCATGTTGAACAGGTTGGGCTCGCCGCCGGGGTAGGTCTCCATGCCGAGCCGCAGCACCCGTTCCACGTCGATGCCGGGCAGTTCGGCGCCGGGGCCGAAGTGGCGGGCGACCAGTTCCCGGTCGAAGCGGTCGATGCCGGCCGGGACGGGGGTGTGGGTGGTGAACACGGTCCCGGCCCGCACCGCCTCCAGGGCCGGGTCGAACTCCAGGCCGTCCGCGCAGAGTTCGGCGATGCGCTCCAGGCCGAGGAAGCCGGCGTGGCCCTCGTTGGTGTGGAAGACCTCCGGCGCGGGGTGTCCGGTGAGCCGGCAGTAGGTGCGCACGGCCCTGACCCCTCCTATGCCGAGCAGCATCTCCTGGAGCAGCCGGTGTTCGCTGCCGCCGCCGTAGAGCCGGTCGGTGACGCCGCGTTCGCCGAGGTCGTTCTCCTCGACGTCGGAGTCGAGCAGCAGCAGCGGGACCCGGCCGACCTGGGCCTGCCAGATCCGGGCGCGCAGCTCCCGGCCGCCGGGCAGGGCGAGGACCACCTGGGCGGGGGTGCCGTCGGGCTCCTCCAGCAGGCTCAGGGGCAGTTCGTTGGGGTCGAGGACGGGATAGTGCTCCTGCTGCCAGCCGTCCCGGCTCAGGGACTGGCGGAAGTAGCCGTGCCGGTAGAGCAGGCCGACCCCGATCAGCGGCACGCCGAGGTCGCTGGCGGCCTTCAGGTGGTCGCCGGCCAGGATGCCGAGGCCGCCGGAGTACTGCGGGAGGGCGGCGGTGATGCCGAACTCGGGCGAGAAGTAGGCGACGGCGGCGGGCAGCTCGGCGGCCTGCGCCTGGTACCAGCGCCGGCCGGTCATGTAGTAGTCGAGATCGTCGGCGGCCGCGGTCAGGCGGCGCAGGAAGCGGCGGTCCTCGGCCAGCTCCGCGAGCCGGGCCGGGGGAACGGTGCCGAGCAGCCGTACGGGGTCGCGGCCGGCGGCGGCCCAGCACTCGGGGTCGACGGACTGGAAGAGGTCACGCGTCTCGGCATGCCAGGACCAGCGCAGATTGCGGGCCAGTTCGCTGAGCGGCCGAAGGGGGCCGGGGAGGACGGGACGGACGGTCAGTCGGCGGATCGCCTTCACATTCCACCTCAACGCGGTCGCTGGAGGGACGCGGTGTCTACCGCGCCTTCCCCTCGACGGTACCGGCGTCCGGGCGGTGACCGTGGGGGCTTGGCCACCGGACCCCCCGTTCGGCCGGAACGGGGGACACTCCGCCGCACGTCCGGATATGGCCGGTCGCCGCGGGAGCCGTTGTGTGACGTGCGCCGCACCGGGGGGTGCCCCGGCCCGTACGGGGTACCCGGTGCCGAGTTGTGCCCAGGAGGGGAACGAGGAGCACGGGTGAGGATCGGTCAGACGTACGACAGGGACCGGGAGGGGGACGCCCTCACGGCCAGCGCCCTCACGGTCGGGGGGAGACCGGCGCGCCGGCGACGGGTCCCGCGGGACCTGCCCGGACGGGACCGCCCCGGATCGCGAAGGCTGCCGTGACCGGGGCCGCGAGCGGCGAGGTGTCCGGCCGGGGAGCCGGTCCGCCGAACGGACGCCCGCGCGGGCCGCGTTGGACGGCGGGGGCGCTCGCTCCGCCGGTGCGCCGATACGCGCGTGCGGAGTTAACAAAGCGCCGGATTGCCCACCCGAGAAGTGTGGGAAGGCTCCTGCGGTACACCCCACCGTGGTGAACCCGCAGGACCCGTCCCGCAGACCCATCTGCCCATCCTCGTTGCCGCGGACAGGAGCGGTCATGCCCGCCAAACACCACTCGCCAGTCCCCCGTACACCCGGCGCCGAAACGGTTCGTCCGCGGTCGGCGGAGACCCGGCCGTCCGGACCGCCGCCGACGGACGGCGCCACCGCCGTCGGCCGCATCCCGGTGCTCGACGTCCGCCCGGTGGTCCAGCACGGACGCAGGCCCGCCAAGGCCGTCACCGGCGAGACGTTCATGATCTCGGCCACCGTGTTCCGGGAGGGGCACGACGCGGTGGCCGCCGATGTCGTCCTGCGCGATCCCGACGGCCGGCCCGGCCCCTGGACGCCGATGCGGGAACTGGCCCCCGGCACCGACCGCTGGGGCGCCGAGGTCACCCCCGACCGGCCGGGACGCTGGACGTACTGGGTGGAGGGCTGGAGCGACCCGGTCAGCACCTGGCGCCACCACGCCCGGATCAAGGTCCCGGCGGGGATCGACACGGACCTGGTCCTGGAGGAGGGCGCGCGCCTCTACGAGCGGGCGGCGGCCGAGGTGCCGGAGGACGGGGACCGGGAGGTGGTCCTCGCCGCCGCGGCGGCGCTGCGGGACGAGACCCGGCAGGCCGCGTCCCGGCTGGCGGCGGCGCTGACCCCGGAGGTGGACGCGGTGCTGGCCCGGTACCCGCTGCGGGAACTGGTCACCGCCTCCGAGCCGCTGCCGCTG